>CAYTUA010000506.1:0-5119 GCA_964440855.1 uncultured Lentimicrobiaceae bacterium | reverse complement strand
TGAAAAGCTTGTTAGGCAAAGATAAGCCTGACCGGGTATTGCGTTTCGATAAGGATTTCACAAAACAGCCCATCCGATGAAAACAATATTTACGGTTTTCTTTTCAATACTTGCAAACCGAACTGCAACAAATAAAAACTGCAGGGCATAACAATTAAATAGGGAGGTGATTATGAAAACGACATTAAAAACCATAGTTTTTCTTTTGGCGATTCTGGCAGCTATAAATAGCAATGCCCAGCATATTATCAGGTATGAGATGGACAATCATAATGCTGAAAACCTTAAAGTTCTTTTTGTGGATACACTCAGCAATGAAGTAATTGACTCTTTTTACCTGCACGAACGCAACCCATACTGGAATCTACCTTACGATACTATCGATACAGGAAATTACTCTGTAAAAACATATAAATTCAACAGCATTGATGCCTTTACAAAAGATGAAATACCCGGATTGATTGCCTATGGCCCCGGAAATATTTCGAGGTATCCGGGCGAGGCTTTAGTTCTCCACGGAGCGCGTGTATCAACAAATAGACAATTCATCGCTATATACAACCGTATCATCTTGTTTGTTTACAGCGAGGAAGATTTTATCGATCACGCTTCACAAGTTGTGGTCTATAACACGGATGGCAAGATACATCATTCTTTTAATGCTGAAGTACTACACATTGATGATGTCTGTATTACTGATGATGGCAACTATTACTTGATATCTGGATGGAAACGTGATTTCAATGCCCCAAATGGCAGCTTTAAGCAATGGATAATAATTGATAATCGGAACAATCAAACGATTGTAACTGTAAATACTAATGACGAAAACTTTTACGGTGGGTATTGGAAAATTGATGGCAATTACATCTGCATTATGCTACACAAAAGAAATGAAGATGATCCATACGGACCAACAGGACAAGGTTACTTAAGGTGTTTCGACTTGGTAAATAACATGGTTTATGCTACTTTGGTTGATCCAATAAGCAAAAGTATAAGCATGTTCAAAGGGATTAATGCAGAGGGTGTCCATCTCAAAAGCTTGTTGGGCAAAGATGAGCCTGACCGTTTATTGCGTTTCGACAGGGATTTTACAAAACAGCCCATACGATGAAAACCAGACAAGACCCTTGCGCCGGATTCACTCCAGGGCAGTTTGGTGTGATTTACGACCAAGAGAAAAAGGTTTGCTTGGGGAGCGGGGTGATTGCGTGAAACAGCCATAATTCTTGCAGCGATGTCAACTTTTGCCACATAACAATGTTTTTCTCATGGCTACTTCAATTACATGCCATCCTCATTTTTTCACTAACATTGTAGCAGAAAATCTACAATTATGCTCAAAGAATTAATACAAATAAACCGCAGCTATCGCAAGTTCAAAAACAGCAAAGCCATCAGCAGGCAGGTGCTCATGAATCTGATTGAGTTGACGCGCTATGCGCCCAGCTCGAAAAACAGGCAACCGCTCAAGTACATTCTGGTTTCAAAACCGGATGAGAATGCTTTCGTTTTTAACCAGCTGAAATGGGCCTGGTATATCCGCGACTGGGACGGACCGGCTGAAAATGAGCGCCCACCGGCTTATATTATTATGTTGATTGATAAACAGTTGAACGATAAAGCCGATTTTGATGCGGGAATAGCAGCACAAACAATCTTACTTGGTGCAGTGGAGCAAGGCCTTGGCGGATGTATCATTCGCACAGTTAACCGTTACGAACTGGGAAGGTTTTACGAGCTTCCCCCTCATATGGATATTGTTATGGTGATTGCCATTGGCGAACCGGACCAAAAAATCGTGCTGGAAGAGGAAGACACTATTGGCAATATGGAGTACTGGGTGGATGAAAAGGGGGTTCACCATGTGCCGAAAAGGTCGTTGATGGAACTGATTTATAAATAATTGGCCATGATAAAAATCAACGAAACATTTATCGAAAACACTTCACTGCAAGCCAAAGCTTCGCCGAGGCATCGAAAAAACTACAATTTTCACCGGGAGGATGCCGATACGCTGCAACGGATGCTCAATGCCATGGAGCCTGACACTTACATCCAGCCGCATAAGCATGAAAACCCCGACAAACGGGAAGCCTTTTTTTGCTTGCGCGGAAAAATACTGGTGGTGGAATACCATGATGATGGCAGCATCAGCGATCACAGCATCCTGGACCCATTAAGTGGAAATTATGGTTGCGAAGTATTGCCGCGCACCTGGCACAGTATCATCAGCTTGCAAAGCGGCTCGGTGGCTTATGAAGTTAAAGATGGCCCTTACGACCCTGCCATCGACAAGCATTTTGCGCCCTGGGCACCCAAAGAAGGCGAAGCCGGTTGCACCGAATTCAATCAGAAAATATTGAAGGCAATCGGGTTGGTTTGATGTATTTCGTTAAACATAAAAAGGCCACCAATATAACATTGGCAGCCTTAATATTTTCAGTTTCTTACTGTATCGTTCTTTGTATTTATTCCTTTATGCCCAATTCGTTCATCATAAAGGCGTATTCCAAGGCTACCTCCTTCAGGCGCTCAAAGCGGCCCGAAGCACCACCATGCCCAAAATCCATATTGGTTTTGAGCAAAACTGTATTGTTATCGGTTTTCATAGCGCGCAATTTGGCCACCCATTTGGCTGGTTCCCAATATTGCACCTGACTATCGTGCAGTCCGGTGGTAGCCAGCAATGCCGGATAATCCTTTTGTTCAATATTGTCGTAGGGCGAATAGGAGAGCATATAATCGAAATAGGTTTTATCGTTGGGGTTGCCCCATTCGTCATACTCCCCTGTTGTGAGGGGGATGCTTTCGTCGAGCATGGTGGTAACCACATCCACAAAGGCCACTTGTGCAATTGCACCCCGCCACAGGTCAGGGCGCATATTGATAACGGCGCCTACGAGCAAACCACCGGCGCTTCCGCCCATGGCAAACATTTTCTTACTGGAGGTAAACTTTTGATCTACAAGATATTCACCACAGGCAATAAAGTCATAAAAGGTGTTTTTCTTGTTCAATTTTTTGCCGTCTTCATACCATTGGCGCCCCATTTCTTCGCCACCACGCACATGGGCAATGGCCCATATAAAGCCCCTGTCGAGCAAACTGATCCTGGCAGATGAAAAATAAGTATCCATGCTGTTGCCATAGGAACCATAGCCATATAAAACAAGCGGGTTCTTGCCATTGCGCTTCATTCCTTTGCGATAAACAATGGTGACCGGCACTTTGATCCCATCGTGAGAATCTACATAAAAACGCTCTGTTTGATAGTCTTCAGGATTGTAGCCGCCCAATACTTCCTGTTGCTTGAGCAAGGTGCGTTCCTTTTTACCCATATCATATTCATACACTGAATTGGGTGTGGTAAGCGACATATACCCATATCGTAACTTATCGGTTTCAAAATCGAGGTTGGTACTCATATAAGCCATATAAGCCGCTTCACCAAAATCAATATAATAATCGGTTTGGTTGTCCCATGTCATAATGCGGATGTTGTTCAAACCATTCTTGCGCTCGGTAAGGGTAAGGTAGTTTTTAAACACCTCAAAATCTTCGAGCAATACATCTGTGCGATGGGGAATAACCGTAGTCCAATTTTCCATTGCAGTTTTATTAACAGCTGTTTTCATCAGCTGAAAATTCTGGGCGTCCAGGTTGGTGCGGATATAGAAATTGTCGCCATAGTGTTCCACATTGTAGAGCATATCGGGCTGACGCGGCTGCAAAACCAGAAAATCGCTTTCGGGTTTGGCGGCATCTATAAACCTGTACTCAGATGACATGGTACTTGCAACACCTATCATGATGTAATCCATGGATTTAGTCTTATAAACAAAGCTGTAAAAAGTGGGGTCGGTTTCGTGAAACACGAGTGGGTCCTTTGAGGCTGATTCACTTATGTTGTGCTTGAATACTTTGTGCGGACGCAAAGTTTCATCACGAATCGTATAAAAAAGGGTTTTGTTGTCGTTGGCCCAGGCCATATTTCCGGAGGTATTGGGAATAAAGTGCTTATTGACTTCACCCGTAATCAAATCCTTTATGTAGATGGTATAAATGCGGCGGCTAACAGTATCTAACGCAAATGCAATCAGATTGTTGTCGTGGCTCACCTGCCAGTTTCCAATCTGGAAATAAGCATAGTCTTTGGCCATTTCATTGCCATCAAGCATGATTTCTTCGGGCTGTTCCATATTGTCGAAACGTCGACAATAAATGGGGTACTCCTCTCCTTCCTCATAGCGGGTGTAATAGTAATAACCATTCTGTTTGTAGGGAACTGAAACATCTGTTTGCTGGATGCGCCCAAGCATTTCATCATACAATTTTTGTTGTAAAGGCTCTGTATGTTTCATCACAGCCTCTGTATAATCATTTTCAGCTTCGAGGTAGGCTACTACATCGGGGTTGTTGCGGTCGTTGATCCAGTAGTAATCATCAATACGGGTTTGTTCGTGGGCTGTGAGTTCATGCGGAATTTTATCGGCTACAGGAGCGTCCATAGTTGTTTGCGTATTGGTATTGCATGCACTAAAAAGTGCAATCAGCGCGGCAATCGCGAGGATGCGGCTTGGGTTAAACATTGTTTTCATAGATTTGGTTTTTCAGTTTATGTTTTATTAAAATCACCAAAAAAAATTATCTAAAATGACAGCGACAGTCCAAAGGAAGGCATCAAAGGGAGTTGCCTCACCACCTCATTTGAAATGCGGTCAACATAAAATACATTTTCGCGATTGTATAGGTTCGTTACGCCCAGGTTGACCTCCAAAGTGGTGCGTTCGCTGAAATAAAACCGTCGTTTAATATCAAAATCAAGACGGTGATAAGTTGGCAATTCACCAGCATTTAAATCAGCATAAATAATACCCAATTCTCCATTAGCTGAAATATAATCTGTATTTATACCCTCTGAAAAATTGAGGAATTCATAGTAACCCTTCACTTGGGTAAACGGAAAGCCCGATCCAAAATTCCCCCTGCCGCTCATTTCCCATTGTTTGCGATCGCCAGCAGTGTATGAAACAATTACATTGGCATTGTGCCTTCTGTCGTAATGCGGCCTGTAGTTGGCAAGGCCTCCTTCAGCCACTTCGAATTTTTTGTT
>CAYTUA010000505.1:0-4043 GCA_964440855.1 uncultured Lentimicrobiaceae bacterium | reverse complement strand
TGGAACTATTCGGCCCGGAAAAGGTAAAACGCATCACGGTTTATAACCAAACAGGCACGCCAGTGCGCCAAATGGAAACCTTGTGGCACGAAGGATTGGCCCATATTGATATGAACGGATTTGCTGCCGGGCTTTATGTGCTGGCCGTGGAGTACGAAAATGGAACGGTGAGGACGGAGAAGATGGTGAAATTGTGAGGCTGTGTGTTTGTTGTGAGTCAGTGAGTCTGTGATTCTGTGAGTCAGTGAGTTTGAGGATGTTTATTTTGTGGGTCAGATCAGAAATCTTCAATCTTAAGTCTTAAATCTTTAATCAAAAAAAGTGATTGCAGAATTAAGATTGCCGACCAGCGATTGCAGATTTGGGATTTTTTCCAGATCAAAAATAACCAGGAGACTGTCCAAAAAAGCAGTCTCTTTTTTTGTCCTCAGTATGACTTATGCCGATTACAGCCAACTGGCCAAAACACCTGCTGCCGGTGAACTCATGGACAAGATCCTGGACGCCGACCCGCTTGTTGAAATGCACCATTGTGGCAACAGACAGGCATTTACCTCTATTGTTGATGAGCTGAATGCACTTATTCTTGCTGGAAAGTTAGATCGTTGCAGACGGCTGAAATAATCCCTGTCAAGTTTACAGCTAGTGCTTTTCATCAGGTTTAACCGATGAAAAACCGATACCGTCAGGTTCCTTACCGGCAGCAAAATGTCCTGTAATTTCGAGTTTTTCCAAATCGATTCGGGTGACTACATCCGAACGGGTATTGGCTACATACACTGTTTTGTTGTCGGGCACCACCAGGCCAATGGGTATGGATGTGCCTTCAAATTCAGCAAAGTAACGCGTTTGGTCGGTGGCAGATGGTGGTGGCATCATTTTTACCCTAGCTATCAACTGCCTGCTGCTTACGTCAAAAACTGCCACATCACCTGAGCGTGCGTTGCTCACCACAAAGCGGCTGCCATCAGGAGTGAACTTTGCCCTTATCGGGAAATCAGCGCAGGGTATTGTTGCAAGCCTTTTCATACTTTCTGCATCAAATACAGTAATGGTATTTTCGCCACGATTGGTTACCCACACTTCTGTCCCGTCAGGTGAAACATCAATTCCTTCAGCTCCTTCGCCACTAAAAATATGGCCTGTTAGCTTACCACTTTCCAGATTGAGCACAGCAACATTTCCAGTCCGGATACTTGGCACAAAGGCCTTTTTAAAATCGGGCGTGGCCGCAACCATATGGGAAACATCTTCCTGAGTCTGGATTTCCTTAAGTATTTTATGTGTTTCAATATCAACTACAAGCAGGCTTTGACTGCCCTCTGCTGTAACCAATATATGCCTGGTGCCATTTATCCACTGCATCCCATGAGGTCTGGTATGCCTACCCAAATCGATGGTCTTAATCAAGGACAAGGAGGCTACATCATAAACCGACAGACTGTTGCCTGGCTCCTCTCCATTTCCATAGTTGCAAACAACAGCGATTGTTCCGTCATCCGAAACCTCCACCTCATGGGGTTCTATTCCGGAAGGTAAAACTGCCAGTACCTCACCACTTGTGCGGTCAATAAAATGGACATCATTTCCACTTTTATTCGAAACGATCAATACACCTTGAAAAGCAGAATCATCCTGCCCAAAGGAACCTATATAAGCCGTCATCAAAACCAACATCAAAATAGCTGTTATTGTAGCAAAACTCTTTTTCATCATCTTAAAATATTTATTACGAAAGTAGCGGTTTTTTAATAATCACCAATCTGTTATCAAGCCAATTTGCATGACTCACCACCTCACTGCAACCGATTGTACTTCCCCAAGGTGTATTATCAGTACTTTTGAACAAGAAAACACCAAACAAAATAGCTACTTTTGTTACCTAACCTATACAATCTATTAACATGAAGCTTTTCACCTTATTTTTCGGACTTCTTTTTTCGTTTTCCATTTTACAAGCACAAGTCATTGTAACTGATCCGGCCTTCCCTACTGCCGACGAAGCGGTAACAATCACTTTTGATGCTTCGCAAGGTGGCGGCGGCCTGGCAGGGTTCACGGGCGATGTGTATACCCACACTGGCCTGATGATACAAGGCAATGCCAATTGGCAATACGTAATTGGTAGCTGGGGAAACAACAACACCCAACCCAAGCTAACACGCATTGGAACTGATTTGTACACGCTTGAAATAACACCCTCTATACGTGAGTTTTACAATGCATCAGCATCTGATGTGATTGAAAAAATGGCTTTTGTTTTTCGTGCTGCCGCTGGCTCTCCCCAAACCGAAGATTTGTTTTATGATGTGTATGAAATTGGATTGAATGTTAGCATCCTTTCCCCCGAAAATGGCAGCATCATTGAGCTGAACCAGCATGTTCAAGTGGAAGCATCGGCCAGTGAAGCCGACAGCCTGCTGCTTTATCTAAATGGGAACTTGATAGCGGCCACCGCCGGAAATCAACTTAGCCGCAGCCTGCCGGCTGATACGCCCGGTTCGCAATGGTTGAGGGTGGACGCCAAAACGACAACAGAAATGGTCTCCGACTCGGTTTACTTTTTCGCGCGCGGTGATGCACCTGTGGCAGCACTTCCCGAAGATGTTATTCCTGGAATTAATTATATTGATAACCAGACTGTAACACTTGTTTTGCACGATCCGCCTGCCCTCAAAGAATATGTATTTGTGTTGGGTGATTTCAACAACTGGATGGTAAATGAAGATTTTTATATGAACCGAACCCCCGATGGCACCCATTACTGGGTCACCCTTAACAACCTGGAACCAGGCAGGGAATATATCTACCAATATTTTATTGATGGCGAGCTGCGTTTGGCCGACCCATACACACACAAGGTAAGTGATCCTTGGGAGGACCGCTGGATTTCAAACGTTACTTATCCTAATCTTATCCAATACCCCGATGACAAAACCACCGGAATTGCTTCCGTATTGCAAACGGCGCAAGCTCCATTTGAATGGGAAGTGGAAAATTTTTCACCACCCGCTGTTGAGAAACTGGTTATTTACGAATTGCATATCCGTGATTTTGTGGCCACACGCGACATTAAAACCGTAACCGACACCCTGGATTATCTGGAGAGATTGGGCGTAAACGCCATCGAGTTGATGCCTTTTAATGAATTTGAAGGCAATAACTCCTGGGGCTACAACCCCAACTTTTATTTTGCCACCGACAAGGCTTAC
Source organism: uncultured Lentimicrobiaceae bacterium (assembly GCA_964440855.1). GTDB lineage: Bacteria > Bacteroidota > Bacteroidia > Bacteroidales > F082 > CALAZZ01. The sequence goes on along the minus strand of CAYTUA010000505.1, from coordinate 831 downwards.
GGACGCGCCGAAGATTACAAAAAATTCATCGACGAAGCCCACAAGCGCGGCATGGCCGTTATTATGGATGTGGTGCTCAACCACGCATACACCACTTCGCCCATGGTGCAGATGTACTTTGATGCCAATGCCGGCCAATGGGGGCAAACCTCGGCCGACAACCCCTGGTTCAACCAAACCTGCCCGCACGAACCCTGGTGCTGGGGACATGATTTTGATCACGAAAGTATTTATACACAGCAATTTATTGACCGCTTCAACGCCTACTGGATGACCGAATTCAAGGTGGACGGCTTCCGGTTTGATTTTACCAAAGGATTTACCAATAATCAAACCGGCAATCAGGGGTCGAGCTATGATGCTTCGCGTGTGGCCATTCTCAAACGCATGGCCGACCAAATATGGAGTGTGAACGAAAATGCAATCGTAATTCTGGAGCATTTCGCCGACAATCCCGAAGAAAAGGTGCTGGCTGAATACGGCATGCTGATATGGGGCAATATGAATTATGCCTACAACGAAGCCACCATGGGCTGGACAGCCAATTCCAATTTCAATTGGGTTTCGCATAAGGCACGCGGATGGTCTGTTCCCCACCTGATTGGCTATATGGAAAGCCATGACGAAGAAAGGCTGATGTTTAAAAACAAGGAATACGGCAACTCGAGCAACCCGGCCCACGATGCCAAGCAATTGCATATTGCCACTAAACGAAATGCTGCTGCTGCTGCATTTTTCTTTGCCGTTCCAGGCCCAAAAATGATCTGGCAGTTCGGCGAACTCGGATACGACTATTCCATCAACTATTGCGAGGACGGCACCATCGACGAT
>CAYTUA010000504.1:0-9470 GCA_964440855.1 uncultured Lentimicrobiaceae bacterium | reverse complement strand
ATATCCAATGATAAATCATTTTTTTCCGAACCCAAAGTGTTCACATGTTTTTAGAAAATGGAATGAGGAACATGATACGACCCCATTAGGGTCGCATATCTTCTGTTATAATCGTGGCTATAAACATGGCAATTCATTGGATTGGGCTTTGTTGAACAAATTAAAGGCAGCTGCTGAATGAGTTGGAAAAAAGAAACATTTGGCACATTACTCACTGAAAGTCGGATTCCATGTGGGATTCCAGATATTGAAAAGCGGATTCGAGTTAAACTTAATGTCCAAGGGGTTGAAAAAAGACCTGTTGGTGCTGAAAAGGAAGGTGCAACCAAACAATTCATTAGAAAAGCTAGGCAGTTCATTTATGGAAAACAGAATTTCCACAAAGGTGCATTTGGCATAATTCCACCAGAACTAGACGGATTTGAAACAAGTGCTGATATCCCCAGTTTTGACGTACGCGAAGATTGTTTGCCAGAATGGATTTACTATTTTTTTAAGGCTGGAAACAGATATTTAGAATTAACTGAATTTGCAAGAGGAGTCGGTTCTCAGCGAATACACCCAAAGCAATTGCAAGCTTTAGAAATTCCTTTACCTCCGATTGATATCCAAAGAAAAATTATTGCTGAATTAGAAATAATTGAAAAAGATGAAGTTTCCACCCAACTCACCCACCAACTTGATTTGGTCAAGCAACTCCGCCAGGCCTTTTTGCGGGAAGCCATGCAGGGGAAGTTGGTGCCACAAGACCCCAATGATGAACCTGCTTCGGTGCTACTGGAAAAAATCAAAGCCGAAAAAGAACGCTTGATAATGGAGAAGAAAATCAAGAAGCAAAAACCACTGCCACCCATCACCGCAGCCGAAATTCCTTTTGAAATACCTGAGAATTGGGTCTGGTGTAGATTGGGGGAGATAACTCATCATTCAGAAGGAGGTAAAAGTTTAAAAGGTTTAGATACGCCATGTGATAAAAATGGTTGGGGAGTTGTAAAGACCAGCGCCATAACAAGTGGCCAGTTTCTCGAATTAGAAAATAAGTCTATTTCCTTTATGACCAATCAGTACCAAAACATTAAAATTCATGAGGGCGATTTGCTTTTTTGTAGAGCAAGTGGATCAAAGGGATTAGCTGGTAAATCATGCATAGTGCGAAAGGAACCCTATTCAAACCTCATTTTAAGCGATAAGTCTATACGCTACATCTTATCCAAGTTAGTTTTTGTTGAGTATATCTATTGGTACAACTCTAGTGAATTTGGTATTGATTATTATTTGAGTCTTGGTACAAAAAAGAGTACTACAATGAATAATATAACTAGACCTCAATTTGATAATTTACCAATTCCCCTCCCTCCACTCTCCGAACAAAAACGCATCGTCGCCAAATTGAATGAGGTGATGCAGTATTGTGATGCCTTGGAGGCAAGCATCAAAGCAAGTCAGCAACAAAATAAGTTGCTCTTGCAGCAGGTGTTGCGGGAGGCCTTGAAACCAAAATAAAGAGAATCCTTATAAAGTTTAGAGAAACTGTTTTTTGAGCTTGGATGCAAGTCCGTCTCAAAGCGTCAACCGTTCGTCAACCGCATAAAAAAAGCGCCTACCCGAAGGTAAGTGTTTGCGTCAGGAGCGGCCCGCCTCGAGCGGGCGACCGCTTGCACGATAAAGAGGTACTTAATAATGTGTTTCTTTCTTTAAAACAGCATTGCTAAGAAATTCAATCAGGCTTTCCAGGATGCAAAATGGTTTAATCAAAGTAGAAAAAAATGATCAAAAAAATTCCAGTTTAAAAAAACAATTACATTTGTGGCGTCAAAAATGGCAATAGAGATCTAATTTATGAAACTAACAATGGCAAATTTCTGGTGGTGGCATCTGTTATCAAATCCTGCGGGCTGATGATCGGATGATACTATCTTTATGATATTTTAAGGTCTGTCGCTCGCGGCAGGCCTTTTTTGTTGCATTTAAACCTTAAACAATGAAAATACAAACCGAACGCATTACCCTTTCAGGCGACCTTGCCACACCGGTAGGACTGTTTTTGAGTCTTCGAGACCAATACTCGGGCGCATTGCTGCTTGAAAGTTCCGACTATCATGCTGCCACCAACGCCTCCTCCTTTATTTGCCTTGAACCGATGGAAGGAATTTTCGTGGAAAAAGATCAGATTTACCGGTATACGAATGGTCAATCCATTCCAGCTGGCGCAGCCAACCGGGAAACATTGCTGCCAGCCCTGCAATCATTCTTGGGAAGCATTGAATTGGACAATTTGCAGGCCACTGACGGCATATATGGTTATTTTGGTCACGGCAGTGTGCGCTATTTCGAAGATGTTGAACCAAAAAAGCAAATGGACAACACATCCACCCACCCCGAGCTTATTTTTCATTTGTACCGTCATGTAATTCACCTGAATCATTTTAATGACACCATGGCTGTTCATAGTTACTTTCCCGAGGGAACGGAAAGTGGAACAGACAGGCTGCTCAATTTGCTAAACAACCAGCAAAGTCAGCAGTTTCCTTTTATGCCAGCCGGTGAGATCAGTTCTACATCCGACGATGAAGGCTACCGGCAGATGGTCGAACATGCCCGTCAGCACTGCAAACGGGGCGATGTGTTCCAGCTTGTTTTATCCAGAAGATTCAGTATGCCATACAAAGGCGATGATTTTAATGTGTATCGTGCCTTGCGCCGGATCAATCCTTCGCCCTACCTCTATTACCTCGATTACAGCTCATTCAGAATCTTTGGCAGCTCCCCGGAAAGCCAATTGCGCATCACCAATAGAGTTGCCACCCTCAACCCTATTGCTGGTACCTATCGCCGGACAGGAAATGATGAAACTGATAAAGTTTTGGCTCAACAGCTTACAGAAGACCCGAAAGAAAACGCCGAGCATGCCATGCTTGTTGATCTGGCACGAAATGACCTAAGCAGAAGCTGCAAAGAAGTTGAAGTTGATACCTATAAAGAGGTTCAGTTCTTCAGCCATGTAATTCATCTTGTTTCGAAAGTGAGCGGCAAGCTCCGTGAAGGTGTCCATCCGCTCAAAGTCGTGGCCGACACTTTTCCCGCAGGTACACTTTCGGGTGCACCCAAGCACAGAGCTTTGCAACTGATTGACCGCTACGAAAAGGCAGCAAGGGGTTTCTATGGTGGAGCTGTAGGTTTTATAGGCCTTAACGGTGATGTAAATCTGGCAATTCTAATCAGATCATTTCTGAGTAAAAACAACAAACTTTATTTTCAGGCAGGAGCAGGTATTGTAGATGCCTCCTCAGCCGAAAGCGAACTTCAGGAAGTAAATAACAAATTGGGCGCCTTGCGCAAAGCCATAAATGCAGCCAAAACAAGCCAGTTATGAAAATACTAGTACTTGATAACTACGATTCCTTTACCTATAATCTGGTACAACTGATCGAGCGCATTACAGGTGAACTGCCTGATGTGTATCGCAATGATAAAATTTCATTGGAAGCGGTTGGCCAATATGAAAAAATACTCCTCTCACCAGGACCGGGATTGCCCGAAGAGTCAGGCATCCTGCCCGATGTGATTAAAACATATGCAGCCAGTAAAAGCATCTTTGGGGTTTGTTTGGGATTGCAGGCGATGGCTGTCAGTTTTGGGGGTAAATTGACAAACCTGGGCAAGGTGTATCATGGCATCTCAACGCCGGTGATGATTACCGATAAAGAAGATCCAAACTTTGAAGGACTCCCGGATATTATTGAAGCAGGCCGCTACCACTCGTGGGTTGCTGATGCCACATGCCTGCCTGATTGCTTTCGGGTAACGGCGCTTGATGCAAATGAACTGATCATGGCTATTCGTCATCAGGTTTATGATCTTTCTGCCGTGCAGTTTCATCCGGAAAGTATCCTCACGCCGCTGGGGGAAATTATCCTTCGCAACTGGATCAATCAGCCTCACCCAAAAAAAAGTACAAAAAACCAATACTTGCCCGCATGAAAAAAATACTGGATAGCCTATATCGGCATCAGCACCTCAATTACGAATCAGCACACGAAATCCTTATCAATATTGCCAAAGGAGCCTATAATCCTTCTCAAATCGCCTCTTTTCTGACTGTTTTCATGATGCGACCCGTAACAGTTGAGGAATTGAGCGGCTTCAGAGATGCCTTGCTGGAACTGCGTTTACCAATTAATTTAGGCGATCACAAAGCCGTTGATCTATGTGGAACTGGCGGAGATGAAAAAAACACGTTTAACATCTCCACCCTTGCATCCTTCATTGTTGCCGGAACTGGCGTTAAAGTTGCTAAACATGGAAACTATGGTGTTTCAAGCATCAGCGGATCATCCAATTTGCTCGAACACTTCGGATACAGATTCAGCAACGATGAAAGCAGATTAAACAAGGAAATTGACAGCTGTGGCATTTGTTTTATGCATGCCCCCCTGTTTCATCCGGCTATGAAAACCGTTGCGCCTATCAGGCGGGAACTGGGTGTGAAAACTTTTTTCAATATGCTTGGACCAATGGTAAATCCTGCCCAACCAGCCTGCCAGATGGTGGGCGTGTTCAGCCAGGAACTGGCTCGTCTGTATCATTATATTTACCAGCAAGGCAATAAACAATATGCCATTGTTTATGGTCAGGGTGGTTATGACGAATGCTCACTTACCTCGGCAACAAGTGTAATGGGGTCAAAAGGTGAACAATTGCTCGAACCGGAAGCTTTTGGGTTTTCGCAAGTATCTCCATCTGCCATTGCCGGGGGAGCATCAGTTGAAGAAGCCGCAAATATATTTATCCAAATTCTGAATGATGAAGGCACACAGGCGCAGGAACAGGTTGTAATTTCCAATGCAGCCCTAGCCCTGCAATGCGTTTATGACGAAACACTCACAGATAGTGTTGAAAGAGCAATGGTTTCGCTCAAAAGTGGCGCCGCAAAAAGAGTATTTACCCAATTAATAGAAATGCAAGCATGAGCATCCTTGATACAATTGTGAAAAAGAAACAGGAAGAAATAGCCGAACGCAAGAGCCTCTATCCCGAAAAGCTTCTGCAGCGAAGCATCTATTTCGAAACGCAGCCTTTGTCGCTGAAAAAATATTTGCAGCGTGAAGATCTCAGTGGCATTATTGCGGAGTTCAAGAGGCGTTCACCAAGCAAAGGCGATATTAATCCTTATGTTGATGTTGAAGCGACAACCCTTGGATATATGCAAGCCGGTGCTTCGGCTCTCTCGATACTCACCGACTTCAGCTTTTTTGGTGGCAGCAACAATGATTTGACTGTTGCACGCAAGTTTAATTATTGCCCTATTTTGCGCAAAGATTTTATTATTGATCCCTATCAGGTTATCGAAGCCAAATCCATCGGTGCTGACGCCATTCTGTTGATTGCAGCCATTCTTGAAAAAGAAAAGATTGCTGAATTAGCACAGCATGCTTCCCGGTTGGGTATGGAGGTGCTGCTTGAATTACATGATGCAGACGAAATCTTTAAAATACCTGATTCAGAAGTGCTGATCGGAGTGAACAACCGCAACCTGAAAACCATGGAAACAGATGTTGCAACTGCTTTCAACATGCTGCATCAACTGCCGGCAAACAACCTGAAAATAGCTGAAAGCGGGCTGAGTGATGCTGAAACAATTTGTAAGCTGAAAACTGCCGGCTATCAAGGCTTTCTTATCGGTGAGTTTTTTATGAAACACAGCCGACCTGCCAAAGCATGCAAAAAATTGTTTAATCAGATTAAATCAATAAAAACATGTCCATCGTAAAGGTTTGTGGGATGCGGGATACAGAAAATATCTACGAGGTAGATGGTCTGGGCATTGATTGGATGGGATTTATCTTTTATCCTCCATCACCGCGTTTTGCAGGATGGGATTTCCGTGTTCCTTCCATTCTAAAGGCGCTTCCGATAGGTGTGTTTGTCAACGAAAGTAACGAAACCATCGAAACTACTGTTTATTCAGCAGGTTTGAAAGGCATACAATTGCATGGAAATGAATCGCCTGAGCAATGCCACAGCCTGTATAAAAATGGCCTTATCCTCATTAAAGTTTTTGGTATCGGCGATGATTTCGACTTTAGCAAAGTCAAAGCCTATGAAAGCTGCGTGGATTATTTGCTGTTCGACACTGCAACGGCTCAAAAAGGGGGAAGCGGGCTAAAGTTCAATCATCGGCTGCTTGAGGATTATAAGGGTAATACTCCTTTCATACTGAGCGGTGGAATTGGTCCGTATGATGTTGAAAAGCTCAAAGCTATCGGGCATCCATTACTTGCCGGAATCGACCTGAACAGCAGATTTGAGATTTCTCCTGCAAAGAAAAATATTGAACAACTCAAAAAATTCATAGATGACTACAGAACAACTCATTAATAATGCTTTTTCCCCTGACGAAGCTGGCTTCTACGGCGAATTTGGCGGAGCTTTCATTCCCGAAATGCTCTATGCCAACGTAGAGGAATTGCGTCAGAAGTATATCCAAATTCTCGAAGAAACTCAATTCCAAAAGGAATTAAACCAATTACTTCAGGATTTTGTTGGCCGGCCAACACCTTTGTATTTTGCCACAAACCTATCCAAAAAGTATCATACACAAGTTTATCTCAAGCGCGAAGACCTCTGCCATACCGGTGCACACAAGATCAACAATACAGTCGGACAAGTATTATTGGCAAAAAGATTGGGTAAAAAGCGCATCATTGCCGAAACCGGTGCCGGGCAGCACGGCGTGGCAACAGCAACAGTTTGCGCACTGATGCAATTGGAATGCGTTGTTTACATGGGCGCAGTGGACATGGAACGCCAGGCACCCAATGTTGCCCGCATGAAAATGCTCGGAGCACAGGTCATACCTGTCAGCAGCGGCAGCCGAACACTGAAGGATGCTACCAACGAAGCCATTCGTGACTGGATTAACCATCCTGAAACGACACATTATATTATTGGTTCTGTCGTTGGCCCTCACCCTTATCCTGATCTGGTAGCACGCTTACAGGCTGTAATAAGCAACGAAATCATGCAGCAACTTGAAAAAACCATTGGCCGGCCCGATCCCGACTATGTCATTGCCTGTGTTGGCGGAGGAAGCAATGCTGCCGGTTCATTTTATCATTTTCCCGACAAGCCCTCAGTAAAACTTATCGGTGCTGAGGCAGCCGGCGAGGGTATTAAAAGTGGCAAAACAGCTGCATCCCTGCAAGTGGGAAGGATGGGTATCATCCATGGCTGCATGACCTCCCTTATGCAAAGTGAGGACGGTCAGATCACAGAGCCGCATTCCATCTCAGCCGGATTGGATTACCCTGGCATTGGCCCACTGCATGCCCATCTCTTTAAAAGTGGCAGAGCACAATTCTACAGCATAACCGACGAGGAAGCCTTGCTGGCAGCTTTCTGTTGTGCTTCCACTGAAGGAATAATCCCGGCGCTTGAGTCAGCCCATGCACTGGCTGTTCTGGAAAAAATCAAGTTTGAACCACATGAAGTAGTGGTCATCAACCTCTCTGGAAGAGGCGACAAAGATATGGCTACTTACATGAAAATAATGGAAAAAGCATGAACCGCATTGACAAGGCCTTGCAGGAAGGCCACCAAAAAATCCTGAATATCTATTTCACAGCCGGCTATCCGGAATTGGAATCAAGCTTGCCTGTGATGCAATTACTGCAGGCAAATGGCGCCGGTATGATCGAAATTGGATTACCATTTTCTGACCCGCTGGCTGACGGACCCGTGATTCAGGAAAGCAGCCGCGTTGCACTCGAAAATGGCATGAATACCAGCTTGCTGTTTGAACAGTTAAAAAACATGCGCCAAACAGTAGATCTCCCTGTTGTGCTTATGGGCTACCTAAATCCGGTAATACAGTTTGGCATGGAACGTTTCCTTCAAAAAGCGGCAGAAGCCGGCATTGACGGACTGATATTGCCAGATATGCCAGCTGAAACATATGCCGAACACTACCAGAAGTTATTTCTCAAATATGGCATTCACGCCATTTTTCTGGTCAGTCCGCAAACATCTGATGGCCGAATGCACTACCTCGACAGCCTGAGCAAAGGATTCCTGTATGCAGTTTCGTCCTCCTCAACCACGGGAAGAACAAGCTCATTCAATGAGGAACATCTTCAATTTTTTACGCGCCTTGTAAACCTCCAATTGCACAATCCGGTCATGATCGGTTTCGGCATTTCAGACAAAGAAGCAGTTGAAACAGTGTTTTCATACGCTTCAGGAGCAATTATTGGCAGTGCTTTTATTCGCCATCTGGACAAGCAAAAAAAGGATTACGGGATTCCACAATTTATGAACCAATTCAAGTTAAATCAGGTATGATCATACAATTAGAACCATCCATTCAAGAAGAAAACCTTGAACGCATCAAAAAGGAAATCAATCGTCTCGGTTACCAACCAAACGAAGTGCATACCCAAAAAGCCCATTACCTCATTGCAGTAGGCAAAGCGGAATTTGACATCCGTGGCATTGGACAGCTCCCTGGCATCCGAGACATTCATAGGGTAAGTGATCCTTACAAACTGGTAAGTAAAAAATGGCGTGTCCATGATACCAACATTGATTTGGGCGAAGGCGTAAACATCAACCGCAATGAACTTTCAATTATTGCCGGCCCATGTTCCATTGAAAGTGAGGCGCAGATTGAGCAAACCATTTCACATTTACAACAGCATGGTATCCGCATGATGCGGGGTGGGGTTTTTAAACCACGTACTTCACCTTATGCTTTCAAGGGACTAGGCCTTGAAGGATTGAAGCTATTCTCGAAACACTGCAGAGCAGCAGGCATCAAAATAGTGACAGAGGTCATGCAGGTGTCGCAGGTTGCTGAAATGTATGATTATGTAGATGTTTTTCAGGTAGGAACACGCAACGCACAAAACTTTAACCTGCTCGACGAATTGGGAAAAGCTAGAAAGACCGTAATGCTCAAACGAGGCTTCTCAGGGACTATTGAAGAACTATTGCAAGCAGCAGAATATGTGTTTTCAAACGGCAATGAAAATATTATTTTATGTGAAAGAGGAATTCGCACTTTTGAGACAGCTTACCGCAACACGCTTGATCTTAATGCTGTACCAATCCTGAAAGAAAAGAGCCATTTGCCCGTTATCGTTGACCCATCACATGGTGTTGGTTTGCGCAACTATGTTGAGCCAATGGCCTTAGCGGGTATTATGGCCGGTGCCGATGGCATTATTGTGGAAGTACACAGTTGCCCGGAAAAGGCCTACTCTGATGGGCAACAAACCCTCAACTTTGCTGAAGCAGCTAATTTGTATGAGCGTTTGCATCAAACCTATGCCTTAAAAAAAAGTTTCAATGGGAGTTGAAATCATACGATCACAGCATTTTCCGTTAAAAAAAGATTTTTCAAAAAAATGTTTGATAAATTGATTTTCCAATATCTTTGTCGCAATTAAAATCTGAATTAAATGCCAGGCACC
>CAYTUA010000503.1:0-4824 GCA_964440855.1 uncultured Lentimicrobiaceae bacterium | reverse complement strand
TAATTTGGACTCGTAATTTCCATATCCCCGGCGACCATAACCTTCGAGCTTACCAATAAACAAGGATTTTGGCTCAAAATAGAAGCTTTCCTGATCGTTTCTTGTATAACCCAGGTTTACACCAGCTGAAAAGCCTTTATAAATATCCAAATCGGCTTTGATAAAACCAAAGAAGCGTTTGGCATCCCTTTCGTCTTGTATTTCATTGATAAGGGCTACGGGGTTGTAATAATCGAAGTCGCGCTCAATTTCGTAATAATCACCATTTTCATCTACAACGGGGTCGGTGGGATTGCGTTGAAAAGCCTGGAACTGAACCGAATTCCGTCCCCAACCACCATAGTTGATATAGGTGTTTTTTTCAAAGGTTCCTGATAAACCAGCCTGCATACGCAGTTTGTTATCAAAGGCATTTTGATCCAGGTTGAGGCGTGCAATCGTACGCTCTTTATTAGAGCCTACCATAACGCCGTCGAAATTGCTGTGTGACAAAGAAGCACGATACGAAGAGTTTTCGTCATTTCCTGATATGGCCAGATTGTAGTTTTGGCTCATGCCGGTGCGATATATCTCGTCCATCCAGTTGGTATTGGCACCGCCGTCGTTAAAGTTGGTGATGTTATTATCCGTTACATACTGTCGCACCTGATCGGCTGACAGCAAATTGAGCCGGTTCGAAACCTGGTCGATGGAGGCATAGGTGTTGAAGTTGATTTCGGAACCTTTTTTCATTTGCGATCCGCGTTTGGTAGTGATGATGATAACACCATGGGCACCACGCGAACCATAAATAGCTGCTGAGGAGGCATCTTTCAGCACGTTCCATGATTCGATGTCTTCCGGGGCAATGGTTGAAGGGTCCACTCCGGGCACGCCATCTACAACAAAAAGCGGGCTGGTGCTGGTTGAGAGTGAGGAAGCGCCCCTGATTTTAATATCGAATCCGGCATTGGGGTCACCGCCTTTTTTTGTTACCGACACACCGGCAATTTTACCCTGAATACCGGCAACAGGATCGGTGAGTACACCACCGCCCATTTCCTGAGCAGTTAAATTGGCTACAGCCCCTGTGCGGTCCGTTTTTTTCTGCACACCATAACCGATAACGACGGTTTCTTCCAAGATAATGGCATCTGTTTCCAGCGCAAAGTTAAGGACCGCTGTTTGCCCTGCAACAACCGTAATTGTTTTGGACATGGGCAGAAATCCCACAAAACTGGCTTCTAACTCGAGGGTGCCTGGTTCAAGATTTTCGATTAGGTAAGCGCCGTCAAAATCAGCGGAAGCACCCGTAAGCGTTCCTTTGATCAACACATTGGCCCCCGGGAGTGATTCGCCTGTTGCCTTGTCGGTAACAACGCCCCTCACCCCGCCTGTCTGGCCTATGGTAGTTGCAATGGAAAACATCACAAAAACCAGAGGCATGAGTTGCTTAAAGATTCTGTTCATAATAATTAGTGATTTAGGTTAGGTAAATTCTTTGCATAACGGTGATTGTATATGGGATGTTAATACATTAACAAAAATGTTTACAATTGGTTTCAGCAAAATTAACGAAAGATTAACTCCAAGGGATAAAAAAACAAGCTTAATATTCGAATTTATTATGCAAACGATTGAAATAATTATTAGGTCTGCTTTATTATGTGCTGTGCCTAAAGAATTATTGCTATTTTTGGATCAATATTGTTCTACAGAAAACAATGTTTAAAAGAGCAACCAAATGAAACGTCAAATCACCATCAAAGACATTGCCATTAAATTAGGTATGTCAACATCAACAGTTTCGCGTGCCCTGCGCGACCATCCCGATATCAGTCCCAAAACACGGGCTGCTGTTAAGGAGTTGGCCGCTTTGCTTGGCTACCGGCCCAACCGCATTGCACTCAACCTGAGGAGCAATGAAACCCGCACAATAGGCTTGATCATCCCTGAGATTGAGCATTATTTCTTTTCGGCTATCATCAACGGCATTGAAGAAATCGCTTATAAAAACGATTACAGCGTGATGGTTTTCCAGAGCAACGAATCCTATAAACGTGAGGTGAACAATGCGCAGGCTGTGCTTACAAACCGTGTTGACGGCGTACTTGTTTCCTTTTCGAAAGAAACAAAGGACTTTTCCCATTTCCAGAAACTGATTGACAACGAAATTCCGGTGGTATTTTTCGACCGCGTTACGGATGAACTGCAGGCCGACCAGGTGGTTTCGGATGATTACCAAGGCGCATTCCTGGCAGTGAACCATTTGATTGAAAAAGGCTGCAAACGCATAGCCCACTTTGCTGCACCCCAGCATCTTGCTTTGGGAAAGGGAAGGCTTTCGGGTTACCATGATGCCTTGCTCAAGCACAGCATCCCCTTTAACAACGATTTGATTTTTCATGCGGATACTTTTGAAGCAAGTCGTAAAATTGCGCACAGCATATTGAAGCGGCCTGAGCGGCCTGATGGCTTTTTTACGGTGAATGATATGTCGGCCATAGCGGTGATAAAAGCAGCCAAGGATTTAAACCTGAAAGTGCCCGGAGATGTGCATATTGTTGGTTTTGAGAATAGCAGATCGGCAGCCCTGTGCGAGCCCGAACTCACAACAGTGGATCAGTTTGGTTATGAATTGGGACGCGATGCTTGTTTGATATTGCTCAAGCGACTGAGAGAAAAAAACAGCAGTTTCAAACCAGAGAAGAAAATAATACGTACCAAATTGGTCGTAAGGTCTTCTTCCTGATATGGGCATAAAAAGTTTTCTGTGAATTCTTTGGGCGTTGCATATCGAACCCATTATTTTTTTGACAAGTTTTTTTCGGAGGCAATTTGTAATTTAGCCGCCAATTAAATCCATTTTCAGTTGAGCAAGCAATCAAAGAACAACGATAAGGAAAAGCAAATGTCCTTTTGGGACCACCTGGAAGAATTGCGTTGGCACCTGATGCGCAGTTTTGGGGCGGTAGTGGCAATGGCCATCGTAGCCTTTCTGAACCGCAGTATTATTTTTGATGAAGTGATACTCTCGCCCAGCACCTCCGAATTTATTACCAACAGAATGATGTGCCGTATTGGTGAGTTTTTATCGCTCAATGCACTGTGCATGGACAGCATGAAGTTGCAAATCATCAACATCAATATGCCGGGTCAGTTTCTTACGCATATGTACATTTCATTTGTGGCAGGCACCATTGTGGCTTTTCCCTACATTTTGTACCAATTCTGGAGTTTTGTCAGGCCTGGCTTGCGCGAAAAAGAAGCGAAGTATTCAGGACGCATTGTCACCATCAGCTCCTTGCTGTTTTATACGGGCATACTTTTCAGCTTTTTCATTATTGTTCCGCTCACCGTAAACTTCCTCGGGACCTATCAGGTTAGCGAAAGCGTGCTGAATCAGATTGCGCTCAATTCCTATGTGAGTACGGTTGTTTCAGTAACTTTTGCTGTGGGTATTGTTTTTGAATTGCCCATTCTGATTTTCTTTCTTACCAAGGCAGGTTTGGTAACACCAGCTTATTTAAAACGCAACCGCAAATACACCATTGTCATCCTGCTGTCGGTGGCAGCCATCATCACCCCTCCTGATATGTTCAGTCAGATACTGGTGGTGATTCCCTTGATGGGCCTTTATGAAGTCAGTATTTTGATTGCCCAGCGCATTGAACGAAAAAAGGAAAAGGAAGCAGCTGAATAGCAGTGCCAATTAAAGGATAAGAAATGATGCCAAAAAACGATAAACTTCCACCTGTTGACCTTGTTGCCAGTTTTAATGCCATGAATAAAGGGACCTTAATGGAGCAGATTGGCATTGAATACCTTGAGGTAAAAGAAGGCTACATCCATGCGCGCATGCCGGTGGACGAACGCACCCGCCAACCGCTTGGCATATTGCATGGCGGCAGTAGCCTGGCCCTTGCAGAAACACTTGGTGGTTTTGGCTCGTCTTTATTGGTCGACCTGGAAAAACAGGAAGTAAGGGGCGCACATATGAGTGCGAACCATGTGCGATCAGCCAAAAGTGGTTGGGTTTACGGCAAGGCCAGCATACTGCACCACGGTCGCAACACACATGTTTGGAATATCGATATCATTGATGAAGATGGCTTGTTGATAACAACTTGTCGGCTTACGAATTTTATAATTGCAAAACCTAAGGTCAGGAAATAGATGCAATTGGTCAGTTTTTTGTGCAGCCTGCTTGGCAACAATATCCCGTTTGTGAGTTACAGGCTCCCCAACGCCCCAACGCCCATAACACTTGCCGGCGGCTTTTTTTCAACAGACCCGCGTTATGCCTCCGGTGATTGTTTCGTTGTGGCCCCTTTTGATGCGGATCAACATGCTGCCCTAAAATTTTATCTTCCTTTTTTTGAGGTGGAGGGCTGGTCAACTGAGGCCGATTTCAATGGCATAGATGAATTAATCACCATTCCTGATTTGCATGGGAACAAACCAGTAGTAGCCGATTATGCTTCCTATAGTGCGCAGTTTGCCTCGCTCATGAAAAAACTGAAAACAGGGGAATTTAAAAAGCTGGTGCTTTCGCGCATCATTGAGACCGAAATGGTAGAACAAACAAATCCAGCCCTGCTTTTTGAAAAACTCTGTAGTACCTACCCATCGGCTTTTGTTTATTTGTTTTTTGATGGGCATCATGAATTGTGGCTGGGCGCCAGTCCGGAAACCTTGCTGGAGGTGGATGCGGCAAAAAAGGCCAAAACGATGTCGTTGGCTGGAACGCGGGTTTTGGACGAAAAAGGCATAAAAGGGGTTGAATGGACCCAAAAAGAGATGGCCGAGCAACTATTTGTTACAGATTATATCGAAGGGAGGCTT
>CAYTUA010000502.1:0-4945 GCA_964440855.1 uncultured Lentimicrobiaceae bacterium | reverse complement strand
TATTTGTATTAATTCTTTGAGCATAATTGTAAATTTTCTGCTACAATGTTAGTGAAAAAATGACGGTAGTATGTAAAATCAAACCCACCAGGGCTTTTAGGATTGGCTTCAAATCTGCTACTACTTTATATATGAGCGTTCGCGATACCTCTAAAAAATGATTTGAAAAGTTATTTTCGAATCATTTCTCTTCCTTCAAAGCCAAAACAAGGGCCGGGCTATTTTGTTGCCCCTGGCGGTAAGCCTCTGGAATTGTTACCCGAAAAATGCCTTTGGTGTTTTGCAACTTCAACTTATCAGGATGGCCAAGCAATTGTATTTCAATGCCATTTGTGATGAATTCTGTTGGCAATTCAAGTACTTCCGGTAGGTTTTCGCCTTCTTCGTTCAGGTAAAAAGCATAGCTGGTCTTACCGTCATTGGATTGGGTGAAGCACCATTTGCCTGATTCGTAAGGTGCCAATGGTTTGGTTTCGTAAATGGCCTCTGCGTTTACGTCCATCCACCGGCCAATTGCTGCCAGGCGCTCATACACTTCGGGCACCATGGCACCGGTTTTGTCGGGGCCAATACCCAGCAGGAGGTTGCCGCCTTTGGCCACAATCTTCACAAGGGTATGAATGGCCCATGTGGCTGATTTATACCTTTCCCTTGGTCCTGTTGAATACCAGCTGTCGCCAAGGGTGATGCAGCTTTCCCAGGGGTAGTCGGGTTTTTGCACAGGGATTTGCTGTTCGGGGGTGCGGTAGTTTTCAAATTCGCCATGCACGGTTCGGTCAACAAGGAGCAAACCGGGTTGGTGTGTGCGGGCCATTTTGGCGATGGCCGGCATATCAATATCCTGAACCCATTGGTTTTTGCCAAGCCAGGGCCTTGTTTCTTCTGTGAGGGTGCCTTCAGGCCTTACCCAGCCGCCATCCAGCCAAAGGATGTCCACATCGCCATAGCCTGTCATCAGCTCCTCAAGCTGGTTGAAAGTGAATTGCTTAAAACGGGCCCATTTTTCTGGGTATTTCTGTGGGTCATAATTCACATTGCGGTCGAATACCGGGAAATATGGCCACCAATAATCTGGATGGTGCCAGTCGGGCTTGCTGAAATACACGCCAATGCCCATACCCTGCTCGCGGAAGGCCGTGAAAACCTCGTCAGCGATATTGCTTCTGGGGTTGGCCGAAAACACACTCCCGCTATCGGTAATTTTATAATTGGTGTATTTGGAGTCGTACATGCAAAAGCCATCATGGTGTTTGGTGGTGAAGACAAGGTACTTCATGCCGGCCTTGGCGCAAGCTTCAGCCCATTTCTCTGGGCCAAAATGGATGGGGTTGAAACTGTGCCTGATTTTTTCATACTCCCTTACATAGGTATAATAATCAGCAGCATAGGGGCCACGCCTTTCGCACCAGGGTTCATCTTCGGGGCAAAGGCTCCAGCTTTCCACGATGCCCCATTCGCTGTAAGGGCCCCAATGGATGATCACGCCGAATTTCCAATCCTGCCATTCCTCCAGTTTTGCACCAACTTCGGGGTCGGAAGGCCAGTGGTATTGCTCAATGGATTCAATCTCATTTTGATTGGTGCAGGCTGTGAAAACAAGCATAAGCAACAGGCACAAGATAATAGATAATTGTTTCATTTTCAATTGGTTTTCTTAATCAATAACATTTAGCACAATCCTTTGCCGGATATCCTTTGAGGAAGCCCCTACCATCAGCCTGAAAGTGCCCGGCTCAACAATTTTGCTGAGGTTGAGGTCGTACATCGAAAGCATTTCTGGAGTGATGCGAAAGCTCACTGTTTTTGTTTCGCCCGGCCGCAGGTGTATGCGCTGGAAACCCTTTAGCTCCCTTACCGGCCTGGCAAGGGATGCCAGTTCGTCGCGCAGATAAAGCTGAACCACCTCATCACCAGCTATATTGCCCGTATTTGTTACTTTTACGCTCAACCAGCACGAATCATTTTTGGAAATGGTTTGTTTGCCAAGTTTTATCTCCGAATAGTCAAAGGTAGTATAGCTCAAGCCAAAACCAAAAGGGAAAAGCGGTTGGCCGGTCAGGTTCATATAATCATCGCCCCTGCCGGTGGGTTTGTGGTTGTAAACCAAAGGCAGCTGCCCTTCAAAAACAGGAAAGGTAATGGGCAGGCGACCAGCGGGGCTGTAATCGCCAAACAGCAGCTCGGCCACAGCCTGTCCACCTGCTTCGCCCGGATACCAAAGTTGTACGATGCTGCCTGCATCATCCATCCAATTGTTCATGGTGATGGCGCTGCCACCAACCAACAACACCACAAGCGGGGTACCTGTTGCAGCAACTTGCCGGATCAGTTCTTTCTGCCGGCCCGGCAAATGAAGATAGGCCCTGTCGAGGAATTCGCCCTCTTCGATGCCTACCGCAAGCACAACTACATCTTTCTCTTTTGCCATTTGAACAGCCTTTTCAATTTCAATTGATTGGTCGTCATTTAAACCCATATTCCAGATTAGCCTGAACCAGGCATTGCCGACCGGCTCATAGAATTCGATCAGTAAATCGTATGACCTGCCTGCTTCAAAAGTAAAATCGGCAAGGGAAACCTGTCTGCTGCGCTTGGTCCAATTGTTCAGAACAAGCTGCCCGTCAAGGTATAGCCGGTAGCCGTCGTTGCCATCTACACCGATTTTAAAGGTGCCGGTTTCGGAGGCTTTCAGCTTGCCAGTCCAGCGGACAGCATAAAAATCGTAGGTCAGCTTTTCGGGATCGGGCGAAAAAAGCGTCCATTGAAATTGCAGTTTCCGGTCGTTTCTAATGAATACCGGCTCGCCGGAAAATGACACATTGTTGAAATATTCCCCTTGCAGGCCTGGCAGATGTTGTCCATCCATCGTGCAAGACAAGGCCTCAGTTGGTACCGATACATATTCTACCGTTTGGTGGTTGCAGCCTTGTGCATGTGAAACTTCAATTTCGGAGCCTGCCCTGTTTTTAATGCCATCCAGTATGCTGATTTTATTGTTGCCAGGGCCGCTATAGCCGCCCAAACGCATTTCGGCTGCATCCGGGCCAATCACAGCAATCGACTTTATATCATTTGAAAAAGGAAGCAGACCTTCTTCGTTTTTCAAAAGCACAAAGGATTCGCAGGCTGCTTGCTCTGCCAGTTCGCGGTGGCTGGCGTGGCCATTCCAGATTGATGCTTCTGTTGGGTTTACATAAGGATTTTCAAAAAGACCCAGTTCAAATTTCAATTTCAACACCCGCGCCACCGCCTCGTCTATGGCATCCTGCTTGATGCTGCCGTCATAAAATGGGGGTGAAAACAGGGCCTGGTGGTCGTAAGCCGTTTGAAAAATCACATCCAGGCCTGCTTCTATCGATTTGGCAGTGGCATCGGCATAATCTGAGGCTGTGAAATGCAACACATTGGCACCACCTGTGCCGCCGGCATCGGAGATTACAAAACCATCGAATTCCCATTCTCTTTTCAGCAATTGATTGAGCAGCCAGTCGTTGGCTGTGCAGGGCGAGCCATCGTAGGAATTATAGGAAGTCATAACTGAGCGGGAGCCTCCACGCTTGAAACAGGCTTCAAAAGGTGGGAGGTAGATTTCGCGCATCAGGCGTTCGTTCCAGTGGATGGGATAGCTGTCGCGACCGCCATCGCCCACATTGGCTACAAAATGCTTGGGGGTGGTAATAACACCCATTTGCTCAAAAGCCGAAACAAAGGCAACACCCATTTCAGCAGCCAGGTAGGGACATTCGCCATAGGTTTCTTCGGTGCGCCCCCAGCGGACATCTGAAGCAATATTCACTACAGGCGACAGTATCTGCCTGATGCCGCGTGTTTTACATTCTACAGCAATGGCATTGGCTACTTCATGCATCAGGGAAGTGTTCCAGGTGGCTGCCAGACCTATGGCTTGCGGAAAGGCCGTAGCACCCGACCTTACTAAGCCATGCAAAGCTTCGTCGAAAGGAATAATGGGTATGCCCAGTCGGGTTTCCTCTACAAAATAGTGCTGTATTTCATTGATCTTTAAGGCCGTTTCATAAGCTGAAGTGCCTTCGTGGTACTGCAGCATCTGGCCTGCTGCGTCTGCTTGTTGCCCCACAGTATTCACCTGAAAACCAAAGATTCCGTACTTGTATTTCTCTTTATCTGCTCCCAAATCGCCGGGGATCATAAATAGTTGCCAGAATTTTTCTTCCGGGCTCATGCGGGCCAAAAGGTCAGTCACCCTTTCATCCACAGGAAGTTCGGAATTTTTGTAAGCCTGTCCGTAGCCAGAAAGCAAATAAAGGCTGCACGTAAATAGGAGTAAAGATTTTTTCATTTGCGACATATAAACTCAAATTCAAAAAACTACAATCTCATCAATAAATACCCACGAACCGCCCCCTGCCGAAGGGTGCCAATCGAACAAACGCTTTGTTCCCTCGATATCAAATTTAACAAACCGGAATTTTTTATTGTTTGCTTTAAAGCTAAAAAGCCTGTTGACAGCCTCGTTGCGCTGATTTCCCTCAAGGGTTTGCACTTCAATTATTTCATAATGAATGCCATCCATTGATACCTGGCAGCTGACAGCTGTTGGGTGCAGTATCCAGCTTTTTGGATCATACAAGGAACTGATTTCAATCGTTTGGGCCTCAACCAGACTTCCCAGGTCGAGCACGAGTGAAAAATCCCGTGCTTCCCAGCCCAGCCAATGCACTTTGAAGTCGTTGGCCCCACGCACACCATTTGTGAGCAAAGCCAGGTCGCCTGCGCTGTATTTATCTGCTGGCAGTGGCTGGGCAGTAACCGGCTTGCGGAAAGCGAGATTGCCCTTTACCTGCACATCTATAAATCGTTTTGTGGATTGGTAATACTGCTCAACGGTAAGACCCGACTCATTCACAAAGGCGGCATCAACCTCCATACCTGTTTGGTAAAAATTTTCGAGCGTGTGGAGCATTTC
>CAYTUA010000501.1:0-4397 GCA_964440855.1 uncultured Lentimicrobiaceae bacterium | reverse complement strand
TCTGACTAAGTCAGTCGTAGAAAAGGCCAAAGTTAGGGAATCAGATTGTAATTCAATGAGTTTTAAGATTTTTTTTGGAGGAAGAATGGCGGGTGATTTGACCTGATCTCTTTTAAATTATCGCTGCCAATAAAGAATGAGTCTAAATAAAATATGTAATATTGCAGCGTTCAAATAATCAATTTACACAATGTATACTGAGATTTCTTTTCGTTTTATTCTGAAGCATTTTTAGAAAGAATCCTTTCTCAGCAGTTTATCTAATTTAAAATCAAACACATGAAAATCGTTCTACGTATTGCAACGCTGTTGTTTTTTGGAAGCTCAGCAGTTTTTGCACAATCAGAAAAAGCCGCACCGGGCTATATTGGAACCCTGCCTGCACCTGTTGTTGTTCCCAGTATTGCAAAGCAAATAGCGGCCGGAACATTTATCGCCACGGATCCCAATGAGCCTGCCAGGATGGGGAATCCAAAGCGTTCAGGAGCCAATATGACCGTGCCCGGTAAGGGCCTTCCAAAAGGCAATGATGCACTGGTAAACCAGCAGCAACGCGTGGCCAAAAAACAGGGCCGTGAGCCCTCCCTTGTATTCCATGCAAACACTTCCAGTTACACGCCCAGTGACCCAACAGGAGCCGTTGGTCCCAACCATTATGTGGGCGGCTGGAATGTTGGTTTCCGAATCTTTGATAAAGAGGGTGAGCCACTTACCCCTCCGGCTTCCTTATCTACTATTTTTCCGGGAAACAATGCCGGAGACCCTATCATGCTCTATGATGTGGAAGCTGACCGCTTTATCATTACAGAGTTTGACTTCTCACCCAATGGCCTGAATTTTGCCATTTCGGCTGGTCCCGACCCTGTAAATGATGACTGGTATGTTTACACAACCGGCATGACTACTGGAGCTTTTCCCGATTATCCCAAATTTTCCATTTGGTCTGATGGTTATTATGTAACCGCAAACATCAGTTCCAACAACCGTGTATTTGCGATTGAAAGGGATGTTGTACTCGAAGGTGGAACACCCCAGTTTATAGGCTTTCCTTTGCCAGGTATTTCAACCTCCGGCTTTTACAGCCCTCAGTTTTTCAATGTAACCAATGGCGATTTGCCGCCTCCCGGAGATGCCACCATCGTGTATTTGCAGGATGATGCCTGGTCGGGTGTTTCGGCGGACCACCTGAAGCTATGGACACTCAATATGGATTGGGAAACACCCGGAAATTCAAGTATTTCTTCTCCGGTTCAAATCAATACCACACCATTTATATCCGTTTTCGACGGTGGCAACTTCTCGAACCGTCCACAGCCATCAGGCCCTGACATTGATGTGTTGCAGGCCACCATTATGCAACAGGCGCAATACCGTCGTTTCCCTGATTATAACGCTGCCATTTTTAATTTCGTTGTGGATACCGATGGTTCCTCAGCAGAATTGGCAGGCATACGCTGGTACGAATTGCGCCAGTATGGTGATGGTGCAGCCTGGCAAATCTATCAGGAAGGAACCTATATCTCACCCAACAATGGAAAAGATGCTTTTTCGGGCAGCATGGCCATGGACGGGCAGGGCAATATTGGTATGGCCTATACCACAGTCAGCTCACAGGAAAGCATTGCTATCTACTATACAGGAAGGTATGCATCCGACCCTCTGAATGTAATGACGGTGGACGAAACCCTGATTGCTCAGGGGAATTCAAACAACCCTTCGCTGCGTTTAGCTGATTACGTGCACCTTACCCTCGATCCGGCAGATGACAATACCTTTTGGCATATAGCCGAGTATTTCTGGAACAACCAGCGTACGGATGTAGTTGGTGTTTTTCAGATTGGTACCAGCCTGGCGTTCGACTTTGGTGTGATTGAAGTATTGGAACCGGTAGATGGAGCACTGTCAGAAGAACAGCCTATAACAGTTAGCATTTTCAATTATGGCTTAGAAGCCCTGGATAGTATTCCAGTTGGTTTTTATTTGCCTGGTTCTGATACAATCGTTGAAATGCACATTGATACCATTCCTTCTGGAGAAACAGTGGAATACACATTTGAAGCCACCGCCAATATGGGGATGATGGGCGAAACATATATGCTGACTGTTTTTACGGGCCTTGAAATTGATGAAAATCTACTATCAGATACTTTGCATGTAGCTGTTAAGCACCTTTATTCGGCTGATGTGGGTGTAAGTCAAATTGTAGCCCCCGAATCGGGAACAGGCCTTTCATCCGAAGAAACGGTTTCGGTTGTGCTCAAAAACTATGGCGCCGAGGAGCAATCTGATATTCCGTTGGCTTATGAACTGGATGGGGAAGTTGTTACTGAAACTTTTACTGGCACATTGGGTGTTGGTGAAGAAGTGCCGTATGACTTTGAAACCTTGGCCGACTTTTTCCAACTGGGCACCTACAATTTAAAATCTTTTAGTGTACTTGTTGACGATTTCGACAATTCAAATGATACCACCCTTGCGATGATTGAAAAATCAAATTGCCAGCCTCAATCCAATTGCAGCAGTGGCCGCGGTATTTTCTATTTTGGGCTCGGCGATATCCTCAACGAATCTATTTGTGACCTGTCCGGTTACAGCGATTTTATGGACCTGATCACCGATTTGGAAACAGATGCCGAGCATGAGATGATTCTCACTGTTGGTCGTGGCGATACCTACGTAAAAGCATGGATTGATTACAATGATAATTTCGTTTTTGATGAAGATGAAGTCATTATCGATAATTATATTATCGCTGAAGGTCAGGGTATTGGTGGAAAAACCGATACAATTGCAGTGAATATTCCAGAGGATGCCATTTATGGCCAACACCTCCTGCGTGTGAAAACCAGTTGGGGCACACCCGTGCCTGATGATGCCTGCATAGCTACTACCTATGGTGAAACGGAAGATTACAGGGTGAACATCATTGTGCCAACCAGTGTAACCCCATTGCCCGAAATGAATAGTCAGCTGGAGGTGAGGCCTTATGGTGACAATCAATTTGAACTGTCATTTGTGACTTCAAAATTGGATGGTTTTGTTTTGATCAATCTGCACAACAGTTTGGGAGCTAATCTTGTTGAGAACAAAGTGCAGTATGCAGGCGACCGCTACACGTATCACCTGGATATGTCGTATGCTGCTCCGGGGGTATATATCGTTCGCATGGGCACCTATAAATACGGTAAAGTGGCCAAACTGATTATTCAGTAAAGTATTGGTCAGCTCATTTTTAGTTTAAAAAAAACCTTCCGGAATTTCCGGAAGGTTTTTTTTTTCATATCATTGTAATATACGTCTGGCTTAATGAGGTATGAAATCAGAATTCGCTAATGCCAGCTTGTAATTAACCCTTTATAAAAAACATTTGTCCTGATTTAATGTGCTACATACTCATTACCAAATTCTTCTCCTTGATCATCTTGCGCATATTAATCAAAGCATATCGCATGCGGCCAAGCGCGGTATTGATGCTCACATTTGTCAGATCGGCAATATCTTTAAAACTCATTTCGGCATAAAGCCGCAAATAGAGGACTTCGCGCTGTTCGTCAGGCAAAAATTCAATCAGTTTGCGCAGGTCGTCATGAATCTGATCTGTGATCATTTGCTCCTCAATTGAGGCATCTGCCAATGTAAGGTTGTCCATCAGGTCGTAATTGTCGTTGTTGTTATCCACAACAGGCAACCGCTTCGATTTACGGAAATGGTCAATAATCAGGTTATGGGCAATGCGCATTGTCCACTGAATAAACTTTCCTTCCTCTTTATAGCTTCCGCTTTTGAGGGTTTTAATCACTTTGATAAATGTATCCTGAAAAATATCATCAGCCAATTGCCTGTCTTTTACAAGCATCAGAATGTATGCATATACGCGGCCTTGATGACGATTGATTAATTTTTCGACACTGGTGTGGTTGCCATTCAGATAACTTCCAACCAGCTCCTTGTCGCTCACTTCGATAGCGCCCATAGAGCCTCCCTTTTTTAGGTTATTTACTAGATTTCAAAAAAGGGTAAAGTTGTCTCTATAGTGGTGTAATTTTGGTTATTACTGTGTCGATTTCTACGAAAATATGTCTGTTTTGTTTCGCAAATATAGACACTAAAATTAAAAACGCAAATATAATTGGTAATTTCGCACAAATTTTTTTTTCTACAATACCATATGGCAGCTTCAAAACCGCATCCCGAAATCATTATAAATAGAGCCAGAGTAAACAACCTCAAGAACTTAAGTGTTTCAATCCCGCGAAACCAATTGATAGTTGTTACCGGCTTGTCGGGTTCAGGAAAATCTTCCCTTGCTTTTGATACCCTCTATGCCGAAGGGCAAAGGCGCTATGTGGAAAGCCTGAGTTCGTATGCCAGGCAGTTTTTAGGACGTATGAACAAGC
>CAYTUA010000500.1:0-3142 GCA_964440855.1 uncultured Lentimicrobiaceae bacterium | reverse complement strand
TTCGTTTCTTTGCACTGTCATTCAGCCCTTTTAACACCATGAAAAACCTTACCGAACGTAATTTAGTTGTTTACAATACGCTGAGCCGTAAAAAGGAATTGTTCAAGCCCCTCAAGCCACCCCATATCGGCCTTTATGTATGCGGGCCTACCGTTTATGGCGATGCCCATCTGGGCCATGCCCGACCGGCTATTACTTTCGATGTGGTGTTTCGCTACCTGACGCATCTGGGTTATAAAGTGCGTTATGTGCGCAACATCACCGATGTGGGCCACTTGGAAAATGATGCCGATGAAGGGGAAGACAAAATCGCGAAAAAAGCCCGCCTGGAGCAACTGGAGCCTATGGAAGTGGTACAACACTATGTGGTAGCTTACCACAAAAACATGGACAACCTGAATGTATTGCGCCCATCCATTGAACCGCATGCCTCAGGGCATATCATCGAGCAGATTGAAATGATCAAAAAAATTTACGAATTGGGCTATGCCTACGAAGTGAATGGCTCGGTTTATTTTGATGTGGAAAAATACAACCAATCGCATCAATATGGCATTTTATCCGGCCGCAAACTGGAAGACCTGATCAGCAACACCCGTGAGCTGGCCGGACAAGTAGAAAAGAAAAATGCCGCTGATTTTGCGCTGTGGAAAAAAGCCGAACCAGCACACATCATGCGCTGGCCTTCGCCCTGGGGTGATGGTTTCCCGGGTTGGCATATGGAATGCTCTGCTATGGGCTGCAAATACCTGGGCGATGAATTTGATATTCACGGCGGCGGTATGGATTTGCTGTTCCCGCATCACGAATCGGAAATTGCACAATCCACCATCGCCAACGGCAAAGCCCCCGTGCGCTATTGGATGCACAACAATATGATTACCATCAACGGACAAAAGATGGGCAAGTCGCTGGGCAATGCCATGTCGCTTGATGACTTTTTTGCCGGCAATCATGAGCTGCTCGAAAAAGCTTACAGCCCCATGACGATCCGGTTTTTCATCCTTCAGGCACAATACCGCAGCACCCTCGACTTCTCCAACGAAGCCCTGCAAGCCGCCGAAAAAGGATTGAAAAAACTTTTAACTGCCGCAGAAACACTCAATCAGATTAAGGCAACCAATGCTGCAACAGATTTGGGTATCGATAAGATTGAATCTGCCTGCTATGCCGCCATGAATGATGATTTTAACAGTCCGGTGACTATTGCCAGCCTGTTCGAAGCGGTGCGCATCATCAACTCAGTGAAAGAAGGCCACAGCCAGATCAACACAGAGGAGCTGGAGCAGCTTAAAAAGCTGTATAATAGTTTTGTTTTCGACATACTCGGTCTTGTTTCTGATGAAGCCGGCAACGACCAACAATTGGTTGACGGTTTGATGCAAACGATCATACAGCTGCGTCAGGATGCCCGTGCGCGCAAGGATTACGCCACCAGCGACCTGATCCGCGACAAGCTGGTTTCCCTCAATATTGAAGTGAAAGATGGCAAGGAAGGTACGGTTTGGTCGTTAAAGAACTAACAGGTGTTTCAAGACCTAACAGGTTTTCCTTAAGACCTAACAGGTTTTAAAACCTGTTAGGTCTTAAGGAAAACCTGTTAGGTCTTGAAACACCTGTTAGTTCTTTAACGACCAAACCGTACCTTCCTTGCCATCTTTCACTTCAATATTGAGGGAAACCAGCTTGTCGCGGATCAGGTCGCTGGTGGCGTAATCCTTGCGCGCACGGGCATCCTGACGCAGCTGTATGATCGTTTGCATCAAACCGTCAACCAATTGTTGGTCGTTGCCGGCTTCATCAGAAACAAGACCGAGTATGTCGAAAACAAAACTATTATACAGCTTTTTAAGCTGCTCCAGCTCCTCTGTGTTGATCTGGCTGTGGCCTTCTTTCACTGAGTTGATGATGCGCACCGCTTCGAACAGGCTGGCAATAGTCACCGGACTGTTAAAATCATCATTCATGGCGGCATAGCAGGCAGATTCAATCTTATCGATACCCAAATCTGTTGCAGCATTGGTTGCCTTAATCTGATTGAGTGTTTCTGCGGCAGTTAAAAGTTTTTTCAATCCTTTTTCGGCGGCTTGCAGGGCTTCGTTGGAGAAGTCGAGGGTGCTGCGGTATTGTGCCTGAAGGATGAAAAACCGGATCGTCATGGGGCTGTAAGCTTTTTCGAGCAGCTCATGATTGCCGGCAAAAAAGTCATCAAGCGACATGGCATTGCCCAGCGACTTGCCCATCTTTTGTCCGTTGATGGTAATCATATTGTTGTGCATCCAATAGCGCACGGGGGCTTTGCCGTTGGCGATGGTGGATTGTGCAATTTCCGATTCGTGATGCGGGAACAGCAAATCCATACCGCCGCCGTGAATATCAAATTCATCGCCCAGGTATTTGCAGCCCATAGCAGAGCATTCCATATGCCAACCCGGGAAACCATCACCCCAGGGCGAAGGCCAGCGCATGATGTGTGCTGGTTCGGCTTTTTTCCACAGCGCAAAATCAGCGGCATTTTTCTTTTCTACTTGTCCGGCCAGCTCACGGGTGTTGCTGATCAGGTCTTCCAGTTTGCGGCCGGATAAAATGCCATATTGA
The DNA here is from genome assembly GCA_964440855.1 of uncultured Lentimicrobiaceae bacterium. Classification (GTDB taxonomy): domain Bacteria; phylum Bacteroidota; class Bacteroidia; order Bacteroidales; family F082; genus CALAZZ01. The sequence goes on along the minus strand of CAYTUA010000500.1, from coordinate 544 downwards.
TGCGATTGGTTGTATTTTTCCACATCAAAATAAACCGAGCCATTCACTTCGTAGGCATAGCCCAATTCGTAAATTTTTTTGATCATTTCAATCTGCTCGATGATATGCCCTGAGGCATGCGGTTCAATGGATGGGCGCAATACATTCAGGTTGTCCATGTTTTTGTGGTAAGCTACCACATAGTGTTGTACCACTTCCATAGGCTCCAGTTGCTCCAGGCGGGCTTTTTTCGCGATTTTGTCTTCCCCTTCATCGGCATCATTTTCCAAGTGGCCCACATCGGTGATGTTGCGCACATAACGCACTTTATAACCCAGATGCGTCAGGTAGCGAAACACCACATCGAAAGTAATAGCCGGTCGGGCATGGCCCAGATGGGCATCGCCATAAACGGTAGGCCCGCATACATAAAGGCCGATATGGGGTGGCTTGAGGGGCTTGAACAATTCCTTTTTACGGCTCAGCGTATTGTAAACAACTAAATTACGTTCGGTAAGGTTTTTCATGGTGTTAAAAGGGCTGAATGACAGTGCAAAGAAACGAA
>CAYTUA010000499.1:0-9539 GCA_964440855.1 uncultured Lentimicrobiaceae bacterium | reverse complement strand
GTCCAAAATGGAATCAATGGCCACGCCTGCTTTACCTACATCACCAACAACACGCTCATGGTCAGAATCATAGCCGCGATGTGTTGCCAGGTCGAAAGCAACAGAGAGCCCTTTTTGGCCAGCCGCCAGATTGCGGCGGTAAAAAGCGTTTGAATCCTCAGCGGTAGAAAAACCGGCATATTGCCTGATGGTCCAGGGGCGTGTGATGTACATGGTGGAGTACGGTCCACGCAAAAATGGCGCAATACCGGCAGCATAATGCAGGTGCTCCATGCTTTTGAGGTCGGCTGCTGTGTATACTGGCTTCACCTTAATTTGCTCCGGGGTTTCCCAATCTGCTTTTATGCCCTGTTCCTTTTCCCAATCTGCTGCCGGAAGGCCCGCTTCAGGGGTGCTGTGTATATTGATATTTTTAAAATTCGGTTTCATATTTCTTTTCTTTTATTTCAATTTTTCAATCGCTGGATTGCAGATTGTCAACTATAAAATACCCATTTCCTTTTGAAAACCCTTTAAGGTTTCAAGTACATTCGAGCGCATATGGATAAAATTCTCCATTCCTTCGGCTTTCAGTTGCTCAATGATCTCAGTGGGATAGCCGGCCAGCACAACAATATGATCGTTTTTGAGTGCTTTGAAAATAGTCAGTGCCTTGTCAGCATATTCTTCATCAGAGCTGCAAATCACCACGATTTCAGGTTTGGCAGCGCGACAGGCCTCAATGCCTTTTTCAATGGTTTCGAAACCTGGATTGTCCACAGTTTCAAATCCTGCACAGGCAAAAAAGTTGGTGGCAAAGCCAGCCCTGGCCTTGCGCATAACCGGATTGCCGAAGGTAAACATCCATGCAACAGGACGTTTGGCTGTTTGGCTGTGCCTGTCGGTTTTGTAGCGCATCAGCTCGAAAGCCTGCGCGCCGCGGTACGTTTTGATCGTTTCGATGGTGGCAGCTGCTTGCGTTGTATCATCTGCTTCAAAAATTCGGGTATCAATGGCTTGCTTTTTCATTTCGCCGGCATTGGGATATTGATTGGTTCCCAAAATAATCTCTTTGCGTGTGGCGATATTCATATTGCGCTTGGCTGCGCTTTCGGCTACTATTTTCTGGATGTGACCATTTTTGAGATTGGCCACAAATCCGCCTTTTTCGTCCAGTTCGAGAAAGAGTTTCCAAGCTTCTTCAACGAGCGATTCCGTTAATTTCTCAATATAGTAAGAGCCCGCAGCTGGATCAGCAACCTTGTCAAAATAGGATTCTTCTTTGATCACCAATTGTTGGTTGCGTGCAATGCGTTCGGAGAAAGTAGTTGGCTCTTCAAAAACCGCATTAAAAGGCAATACACTAAAGGAATCAACACCTCCTAGAATGGCCGACATGCTGCCCGTTGTGGTGCGTAGCAAGTTCACATGGGGGTCGTACAGGCTGAGATTCCAGCTGGCATTGGTGGCGTGGATAAACATGCGGCCGTTCATCGCATCAAACAAGCCATAGGCATTTACAATTTTTGCCCAAAGCAGCCTGTAGGCCCTGAGTTTGGCAATTTCCATAAAATAATTGGAGCCAACAGCCAGGTTGAATTTGATGCGGGGTGCTACCTGTCCGATCAGCATGTCCTTATCAGTGAGGCGGGTGAGGTATTCGCTGCCCATGGAAAGGCTTAAGGCCATTTCTTGTGCGATGGTGGCGCCGGCATTGGTAAAGATATGTCCGTTTACGCCAATCACACGCAGTTTAGGTAGTTTTTCGGCGGCTTTAATTATTTCAAAGGCGGTGCAAAAGTCTTCTTCTTCGCTGTTGTGCCAAACCCCTTTGCGGGCGAAGCAGGCCAATGGGTCATAATTGACCGAGCCATTTATCTTGTCGAAATCGCGGTTGTATTTGCGAACGAGTTTTTCAATGATACCAACAATTTCAAGCTGGTGTGGGTTGCGGAAAAAGTTGATTTCGGCGATGTCGGCTCTGACATTTTTGAGGAGCAATTCGAGCTCTTCCAGGGTATATCGTTTGTGAGGATCTAACTCAAAGCCCAGTGAATCAACACCTTTCATCAAGATGTCAAGGGCTTTTTCGTTGGCAGCCTTGATGTCGGTCACCTTGATATTCTGCCTCACGAGCCACTCATTTCTTGCAGGTTTGTTTCCTCTTACAAATGGAAATTTTCCCGGAAAAGCTTTCAGCCAGTTGATGGATTCGAGGTCCTCGCTGCGATAGTATGGCTTCACCTTGATATTGTCGTCTGTTTTCCAGACCAGTTTTTTTTCGTAATCAGCTCCTTTCAGGTCCTTAAGTATTTGCGCTTCCCACATGGGGGTGGAAACAGCTTCAAAATCGCTGAATAGTTTATTGTCGTCTTTATCCATAGCCTTCTAATTGTGAATATTTTGTTAATCAGACATTTAAATCTAATTTTCTGCAAAATTAATACAATTTGGCTGATTGGGTGCTAAACACAGCTAAATTATTGTGAAAAAATTAACAGAGAAATGGTTAATCGGTAATTGATCCCTGTATTCTTTTAGGTGTTTCGTGTTTATCAGCATTGAGGGGCTTGATATAGATGCGCCCTATTGTTAATCTATCAGAAAACTAATTCAAGGAAAACTAAAAAACCAAAATAGTTTTGTAGTTTTGCCATTCGAAATTATATGCAATGGAAATACGTGAAAAAATCCTGAAGCAAAGCAGCCAGATGTTTGTTTCGCTGGGAGTGAAAAATGTAACAATGGATTTACTCGCAACAGATATGGGCATTAGCAAGCGGACTATTTACGAGCACTTTAAGGATAAGGAGGAATTGGTCATTGAAAGCATACTGCATATGATGCGTGAAACCAACAAGGAAAACATTCAGGTGATTGCAGAGTCGGCCAATGTGGTGGAAGCGCTGTTTTTAATCATGCGCCGGCAGGAAGAGCGACGCAAGCATATTCCAAAAGTTTTTCAGGAGGATATGAAGAAATATTTTCCATTGGCCAAGGCCCGCACAATCAATGACAAAGATGGCTCACGATTGATCTCGGCACCGCTCAATTTATTGCACAAGGGCGTGAATCAAGGAGTTTTCAGAACAGATTTGCAAATCGACCTTGTTGACAATTATCTCTTCGAAATGATTTCCATCCTGCATAGCAGCCCGCTAATTCACATGATTAATCCTGAGCCGATTGCCGTATTTAAAAGTATTGTATTGCCTTATTTCAGGGGATTGTGCACGCAAAAAGGGCTTGATCTGATGCATACATATTTTGATGACAATAATCCATTTAAATAATGATTAAAACAATGAAGATTAAATTTTTAGCTGTATTTATTTTGTTGGTTTTGGGAGGTAATAGGGCCAATGCACAACAAAAGCTCACCCTCGATTTGCTGGGCGCACGCGAGCATGCCCTGCAGCACAACCGCATGCTGATCAATGCCGATTATGCCATGGACAAATCGCAACTGGCCTTGCGCGAAGCCATTGCCAATGGCTTGCCCCAAATTAATGCTTCTATGGATTATTCAAATGCCTTGGGGGCCAAAATATCCATCCGGTTTAATGAAAATATGCCACCCAGCGAAATTGATATCAAACCGCAAAGCAATCTCTATCTCAATGTAGGGCAGTTGCTTTTTAGTGGAAATTATATTGTTGGGGTGCAAATTGCCAGGCTTTCACAGGATTTGAACAGACTGAACTACCAAAAAACAGAACTGGAAGTTATTGCACAAGTCTCAGAGGCCTACTATCTGGCACTTATTTCGGGGCAATTGAATCAGTTGCTGCGGCAAAACCTCACGAATCTTGAGGAATTGTATGGAAAAACGACTGCTTTGGTTAATGTTGGCATTATTGAGCAAACCGACCTCGACCAGTTATGGGTGCAACTGAACAGCCTGCAAAATGCGCTCGCTTCGTCCGAGAGGCAAGTTGAAATGGCTTACAACCTCCTTCGCCTGCAATTGGGCGAGGGCGTGAATACTGAAATAGAACTCACCGAAAAACTCGATGCCCTGATGGAGGATTCCAGTTTTGAAAATGCCCTTATAAAGCAGTTTGAGATAGAGCAAAACCTGGATTACCAATTGATGCAATATCAGGAATACATCAGCAAAAAAATGGTTGATATGCAAAAAGCCAACGCCTTGCCCACACTCTCTGCATTTTATCGCCATACCTATAAGGTGCTTAAGCCTGATTTTGACATGACTGCACCCAATATGGTTGGTTTGCAATTGAATATTCCTGTGTTTTCGAGTGGTGTACGTAGTGCACAAACCAAACAGGCAGCCCTCGACCTGAAAACAGCCCAGAACAATAAGGCCCTGTTAAGCGATCAACTGCAGACGCAGGAAAGACAGCTGCGGTTTAACTTCAACAATGCATTGGAAACCTATCTCAACCAGCAAAAAAACGTGGAGGTGTCGCGCCGGGTTTATCAAAGCCTGAAAGATAAATATGAGCAAGGCATGATTTCGGGCCTCGACCTGATAGCTGCCGATAACAACTACCTGCGTGCAGAAACCGATTATATCTCGGCCATGATGCAGGTGCTCAGCTCAAGGCTCCAATTGGAAAAACTATACGGAAACATTCAATAATCCCCTAATAAAGCACATCAATGAAAAAAATAATCATGGCTGCATTTGTTGCAACCGCTTTCTTGTTAAATGGATGCACACCCAAAGAAGAATCGCAGCTTGAAAATGAAGATTCCCAAAAGCTTGAACCCGTAAGGATCATTACGTTGGATTACCAAACCATAACGCGGTCGGTAGCATATACCTCATCCCTGCTGGCTTTTGAAGAAATCCATCTGGCACCTGCCGCACCGGGCAGGATAAAAAGCATTCCGGTGGAAATAGGTAACCGCATGGCTAAAGGCGATTTGCTGGTGCAAATGGACCCCACCCAATTGGTGCAGGCTGAGGTGCAATTGCAGACCCTTGAAAAAGACTTTCAGCGTTTGGATACCTTGCGCAAAGTTGGTAGTATCCCCCAGCAGCAATTCGATCAATTGAAGGCCCAACTGGATATCGCTAAGGCAAATGTGGCATTTTTAAAAGACAATACACGATTAAATGCCCCATTCAGCGGTGTGGTTTCAGGAAAGTATTTCGAGGATGGCGAAATATATTCAGGAGCGCCCAATCCGTTGATTGGAAAAAGTGCCATTGTTTCGCTGGTTCAAATCAACAAATTGAAAACCATTGTGGCTGTCTCCGAAAAGTATTTCCCACAGTTGAAGCAGGGCGCGGAAGTATCAATTCATGTGGATATTTATCCCGGGAATTCCTTCACAGGGAAAGTGTTCCGGATACATCCCACCATCGACCCGGCAAGCCGCACATTCAATGTTGAGATTGCGCTTGATAACAAGCAGGAATTGTTGCGTCCGGGCATGTTTTCGCGCGTTGCCTTCGACCTGGAGGAAGTTGAGGCCCTCGTGCTTCCTGCTCAGGCTGTGCTTAAGCTGCAAGGTTCGAACGAGCGTTATGTTTTTATTGATGATAACGGAATCGCCAGACGTATTACCGTTATAATAGGAAAGCGTTATGATGATAAGGTTGAGGTAATTGCTGACGAACTCAAGCCAGGTCAGCGTGTTGTAGTAAGCGGTCAGGCAAGGCTGATCGAAGGCATGCAACTTCAAATTTTAAATTAAGAACAATGAGTATTTACAAAAGTGCTGTTAGCAAGCCAATAACAACCTTAATGGTTTTTACGGCTGTGGTGGTGATGGGCATTTATACCTATTTGAACATTCCCGTTGACCTGTATCCTGAGCTGGACCCGCCCTATATTTCTGTTCTGACTACTTATCCGGGAGCCAATGCCCTTGATATCGAAACCAATATAACCAAGAGGCTGGAGGATGCCTTCAATACCATCGATCAGGTTAAGGAGGTAACATCGGTTTCGAGTGATAACCTTTCGGTGATAACGCTTGAATTTAGTTGGGAAGCCAACCTGGACGAAGCCACAAACGAAATCCGTGATGTAATTGACAGGATGTATGGCTTTTTGCCTGATGGTGTTGAAAGGCCTTCCATTTTTAAATTCAACACCAATATGATGCCCATTGTTTTTTATGCCGTAACGGCAAAAGAGAGCTATGCCGGCCTGGATAAGATTTTGGATGAAAAGATCATCAACCCCCTGAACAGGATTGAAGGAGTGGGATCGGTTGGCATGATTGGTGCCCCCAAACGCATGGTGTATGTGGAAGTTGACCCGCGAAAACTGGATGCCTATCATTTAGGTATTGAGCAGATTGGGAATGTAATTGCGGCAGAAAACTTGAATATGCCGGCAGGTAACATCAAAATGGGGATGAGTGATTATCAGTTGCGCGTGCAGGGCGAATTCAGCAACAGTCGCGAACTGGAAGATCTGGTTGTGGGCAATTACAACGGAAAGTTGGTTTATTTGCGCGATATTGCTCTTGTAAACGACACCCTCAAGGACCGCTCAATCGAGGAGATGATCAATGGCGAAAGGGGTTTGCGCATGTTTGTAATGAAACAGTCAGGTGCCAATACCATTCAGGTGGCCCGCGATGCAAGGCAGCAGATCGAACTCCTGAAGAAGGATCTGCCTCCCGACATCAAGCTGGAATTGATCATGGACACTTCTGACTTTATAAAGGGCTCCATCAACAACCTGTCGCAAACCCTGCTATGGGCTTTGCTGTTTGTTGTGCTCGTGGTTTTGTTTTTTCTGGGACGTTGGCGGGCTACTCTTATTGTTGTTATCACCATCCCCATTTCGCTTATTGTATCCTTTATATATCTTTATATTACAGGCAATTCCATCAATGTAATCTCACTCACATCCCTGTCCATTGCCATCGGCATGGTGGTGGACGATGCCATTGTGGTGTTGGAGAATATCACACGCCATATTGAGCGGGGCAGCAGCCCGCGCGAAGCAGCCATTTATGCCACCAACGAAGTATGGCTGGCGGTGATTGTAACCACTTTGGTAGTGGTGGCGGTATTTTTCCCACTTACCCTCATCGGAGGTATGACAGGTGTGCTTTTCAATCAATTGGGATGGATAGTGACCATAACGGTTACAACTTCAACCATTGCGGCACTTTCGCTAACGCCAACACTGGCTTCACGCTTGCTGGTGATGCGGGTAAAGAAGGAAAAACCAAAGCGCTGGAGTTATGAAAAAACGATAGAGCCACTATTTAAAAAATTCGAAAATATCTATGGCAACACATTGAATTGGGCCATCAACCACAAACTCATCGTTGTTTTGCTTGCCGCAATAATTTTTGGTTCTTCCATTTATTTAATCAGGTTTGTAGGCACCGATTTTATGCCCGAAGCCGACCAATCGCGAATAACGGCATCTATTGAACTGCAAACAGGCACCCGTGTTGAGGAAACTTCCAAGGTAGCACGCAGGTTTGAGAAAATCATTATGGAAAAATTCCCTGAAGTGCAGGTGATGGCCGTATCGTCTGGTTCTGATGATGAAGGCAGTATGTTTTCAGTATTTTCCACGCCTGGCAGCAATATCATCAATGTCATGATGCGCTTGCGCGATGTGGATGACCGCGAAAGATCGGTATGGGAGCTTGCCGACAGGCTCCGTGAAGAGGTGGTGCAGTTTCCGGAAGTGATAACAGCGAATTTCGATATGGGAGGTGCCGGTATGGCCGGAACATCCAATACGGTTGATGTGGAGATTTATGGCTATGATTTTGACATCACCAATACACTGGCTGAGCAAATTGCTGAACGCATCGGCCAAATTGAGGGGGCTTCTGATGTAACTGTAAGTCGAAAAAAGGACAAGCCTGAGCTGCAAGTAGTGCTCGATAAGGAAAAGATGTCGCGGCATGGCCTGAATACAGCTATGGTTTCCAATATGATACGCAACCGGATGAGTGGTATGGTAGCTTCAAGGTTCAAGGAGGAGGGCGATGAGTATGAAATACGCATCCGGCTGGCGGAGGAATACCGCAGTTCAATTTCCCATTTGGAGGAGCTTACCTTGTTAAACCCCATGGGCCATAAAATTAAACTGAAAGAAATTGGAAAAATTGAAGAGTATTGGGGCCCACCGGCCATCCAGCATAAACGCAAAGAACGGGTGGTTACCATATCGGCCAAGCCCAACAATACCTCCCTGGGCGAATTGGCCAATACAATCAGTCAGTCGATAGCAAGCCTTCAGGTGCATCCGGATGTGGCCATTGTTTTAGCAGGGGCTTACAAGGAACAGCAGGAATCGTTTGCCGACCTGGCCTTACTGATGCTAATCAGTTTAATACTTGTGTTTATCGTGATGGCCAGTCAGTTTGAGTCGTTCACCATGCCCTTTGTGATTATGTTCTCCATTCCATTCGCTTTCACAGGCGTTATTCTGGCTTTGTTGATCACCGGCACCACTTTGAGTGTTGTAGCTGCCTTGGGGGCTGTGTTGCTCATAGGTATTGTGGTGAAAAACGGTATTGTGCTTATCGATTTCACCAATCTGATGCGCGACCGCGACATGGGATTGAATGAAGCCATTCTTGCAGCCGGCCAATCGCGCTTGCGTCCGGTGTTGATGACGGCTTTCACCACCATCCTGGGGATGCTTCCCCTGGCATTGAGCACGGGCGAAGGATCAGAAATCTGGAGCCCGATGGGCATTACCGTTATCGGTGGACTGGTTTTTTCTACCATTGTTACCATGGTGCTTGTGCCCGTAATGTATGGCATTTTTGCCCGAAGGGGTGAGCGCGACAGGTTGCAAAAACTGCGCAAGAATTTTGATTTTCTTGACTAACAAATTGATTACGAAAGTAAAAAATAGACAATATGAAAGCAGTATTCGTTGTTTTTAACCAAGCGCACACCGAGCGCGTTGATTATATTCTTGACCTATTGCAGCTTAGGGGCTATACCTGGTGGAACGATGTGAAAGGACGAGGCTCTGTTGATGGGGCACCCCATTTGGGGACACATACCTGGCCCGAAATAAATTCGGCCATACTCACCGTTATTGAGGATGAACAGGTGGATGGGCTGCTTGAAAAAATTAAGAAGCTGGACGAAGCAAACACAGATGTAGGTGTTCGCGCCTTTGTGTGGCCAATTGAAAAAGCGTATTAATCTCATTTAAAACACCAAAAATGTCCGCAAGCGGATAAATTAGCCCATAGTCTATGACGAATTTAAAAATTTGAGGTCGAAACAAACACGAAGTTTTGTTGTTTTACAACCATTAGGCACTATTTGTCGTCTTTATACTGAAAATCCAAACTGGATAAACTGAAAATGCAATTATAGTATGAAAATATCCCCCCAAGCCCAAATACATCCCGAAGCCATTATCGGTAAAGATGTTGAAATTGAAGACTTTGCTAAAATCGGCAAGGATGTCGTTATTGGCGACAATTGCTGGATTGGCAGCAATGCCATTGTATACCCCGGTGCCCGCATTGGGAAGCACTGTAAAATTTTCCCTGGTGCAGTTATTGCCGGCGAGCCTCAGGACCTGAAATTCCGGGGTGAATATTCCACGGTTGAAATAGGGGACCATACCACCATC
>CAYTUA010000498.1:0-4314 GCA_964440855.1 uncultured Lentimicrobiaceae bacterium | reverse complement strand
TTATTTTTAATTTTGATGCACAAAACAGCAAGGGAATCGATATTCAGTTTGACCGTTAACTGACTGAACCATCAATACAAAGTGCATTTTTCTTAGCTTTGTCAGGCATATTTTAAAACTTGTTAAAACAAAATTATTTTCACCTAAAAAATTGATTATGAAGAAATTATTACTTGCAGTACTATTGGCTTCTGCATTTTTACGCTTCGAGGCCAGAGCAGATGAGGGTATGTGGATTCCCCTTTATATTGAAAAAATGATCCTCGAAGACATGCAAAAGCTCGGGTTGGAATTAACGGCCGATCAAATTTTCAGCCTCGATCAGCCCAGTGTAAGTGATGCCATTGTGATTTTTGGGCGCGGGTGCACAGGTGAAATTGTATCTGATAAAGGCCTTTTGCTTACGAACCATCATTGCGGGTATGGCTCCATACAATCTATCAGTACGGTTGAAAACGACATCCTGAAAAACGGTTTCTGGGCCAAATCATTTGAGGAAGAAATTCCAATTCCCGGTCTTACAGTTCGTTTTATGGTTGATATCAAGAATGTGACTGAAGCCATGATGGAAGGTATCACCGACAGCATGACCGAAGCCGAAAGAAATGAACAATTGGGAAAAAACCGAAAAGCCATTGAGGCCGAAGTCGAAAAAGACAGCAATTACAATGCCGGTGTCAGAGAGTTTTTTGAAGGAAACGCCTATTATCTGATTGTTTATGAAACTTTCAGCGACATTCGCCTTGCAGGCAATCCACCAGAGGCCATGGGCAAGTTTGGTGCTGATACCGACAACTGGACATGGCCCCGCCATACGGCTGATTTTGCCTTTTTCAGGGTGTATGCCAATGCCGAAAACCAACCCGCCAGTTACAGCAAAGACAATATACCATACACTCCCAAGCATTTTCTGCCCATTTCAGCAGATGGCGTGCAAAAAGATGACTTTGCCATGATACTCGGCAACCCCGGTAGCACCGATCGCTACCTCAGCTCATTTGGTGTGAAGCTTGCTGTGGACCAAAGCAATATGACTGTGGTGAAAATCCGCGAGGAAAAACTACGCATTATGAAGGAAGGTATGGATGCCAGCGACAAAGTCAGGCTGCAATATGCTTCAAAATATGCCGGCGTTTCGAACTACTGGAAATATTTTATAGGCCAAACACGTGGCCTGAAGCGCTTGAAAGTTGCCGATAAAAAGGAAGCACAAGAAACTACCTTCAACAATTGGCTTGCCAGCAATACTGAAGCGCAAGCCAAATACGGACAAGCTTTGCCATTGATTGAAAGTGCTTACGAAACCATAGCCCAATACAACCTGGCGCGTATCTATTATTCAGAAGCCATTGCCCGCGGAAGCGAATTGCTTTTTTATGCCAACCGGTTCAACAGGCTGGGCGAGATGCTGGCCGATAAAAAAACGGAACAATCAGAAATAGACAAGCTCGTTGAACGCTTAACAAATGGTGTTGATGGCCACTTTAAAAACTATGATTTGGGAATTGATCAGCAAATGCTGGCCGAAATGCTGGCCATGTACCACAAGCAAGTTTCACAGGACCAACAACCCCCTGAATTCAAAAAGTTGGTTGAGAAGCAAAAACAGGATTTCCACAAAATAGCTGCCCAAATTTTCGACAGGAGCCATTTTACTTCACCAGCCAAGGTGAATGCACTTCTAAACAAACCAAGTGCTAAATCAATTACCAAAGACCCAGCCCTGCAATTGGCGCGCATTTTTATTGATTGGCATACTGATCTTTCTTCAAAAACCACCGAAGCCTATGCAGATTTGCGAAAGGGAAATCGTTTATATATGGCTGGCCTTATGACCATGCAGCCCGACAAACATTTCTATCCCAATGCCAACTTCAGCATGCGAATTACTTATGGTACTGTCCAGGACTATTTTCCGGCCGATGCCGTTCATTATGATTACCAAACCACCATGAAAGGCATTATGGAAAAAGAAGACCCCTCAACCTGGGAGTTTGTTGTGCCTGAAAAACTGAAGGAAATATACACCAATAAGGACTTTGGACCTTATGGCAATCCTGATGGCAGCATGACAGTGAATATCCTGACCAATCATGATATTACCGGCGGAAATTCGGGCAGTCCGGTTATCAATGGCAAAGGCCATTTGATCGGCCTGGCATTCGACGGAAACTGGGAAGCCATGAGCGGCGATATTGCTTTCGAACCCGAAGTGCAGCGCACCATCAGTGTGGATGCCCGCTATATTTTAATGATTGTTGACAAATTTGCAGGTGCCCAAAATCTGATTGACGAAATGGTGATTGTCCGCGAAAAGTCAACAACTAAAGAAACGATTCAGGCCAGCAAGGAAAATGTAATAGAAAAAGCTGAGCGTTAGCCTGTAATATTCATGCTTTTAATTTAGCTTAGGTGCGAGGCGTCAAAAGCTGCCGACATAGTATTCTATTTCAAGGCTTTCGCAATGAAGCAGATGAGGTGAAGTAAAAGCACTTGCAGAAAGGGCTGTTTTGGATTTTCTTTTTCAAAACAGCCCTTATTTGACCCGGAAAATCTTAAAGAATCAATTGTGACTTTATAGTTGGAAGGTGTTTGCCCACGAAGGGTAGTTGCACAAAGATCAAAATGATTATTTTTGCCAAAAATTAAAACCTACTTATGGACCTAACAAAAATCGTGTCAATTTCAGGAAAACCTGGCCTGTATCAAGTAACAGGACAAGGAAAAAATAGTGTTGTTGTTGAATCATTAATTGATGGCAAGCGCTTCCCTGCTTTTGCGCAGGATAAGATGAGTTCGCTGGAAGAAATCAGCATATTCACGACCAATGAAGACCTCCCCCTCAAGGAAGTTTTCAGGGCTATTGATGAAAAAATGGGCGAAACCCTCGATTTTGATGTCAAAAAAATAAGTGGTGAACAATTAAAAGAAAAATTTGCCCTGGTCGTTCCCGATTATGATGTAGACGCTGTTTACACCTCCGACATGAAAAAAGTGTTTACCTGGTATCAACTGTTGTCTGATAAGAAATTACTTGATTTTACAGAGACAGAAGAAGAAACAGAACAAGCTGAAAAGGCTGGGGATGAGCCAACAGCAGTTGAAAAAGAGTAGTTTAAAGTCCCAATAGTGGGACTTTTTTTATATCCAACCCAAACCCCATGTATAAAAGACTCATCCGCCCTGCCCTCTTTCTATTTGATCCGGAAAGTATTCACCACTTGGTGGTAAGATTGTTACAGCTTCTGTTTCTGATTCCGGGGATGAAAGCTTTGGTTGGGTCTTTTACCCATGTTCATGACAAAAGATTAGAGCGGGAGCTTTTTGGGTTAAAGTTTAAAAACCCCGTTGGCATCGCTGCAGGCTTTGATAAGCAGGCTGCCGTTTACAACGAATTGTCTGCTTTTGGTTTCAGCCACATCGAAATAGGTACGGTAACACCACTGGGACAGCCCGGCAATTCCAAACCACGGCTGTTTCGTTTGCCCGGCGACAAGGGGCTGATCAACCGCATGGGCTTCAACAATTCAGGACTTGAAGCAGCCATCAAAAATTTAAAACGATACCGCACAAATATTATCATCGGTGGCAATATTGGTAAAAACACACTTACGCCAAACAATGAGGCTGTTGAAGATTATGTGAAAAATTTTGTAGGTCTTTTTGATTATGTGGATTATTTTGTGGTGAACGTAAGCTGTCCCAATATTTCCGATTTAAAAGAACTGCAGGATCAGGAAGCACTGATGAACATCCTGAACAGGCTGCAACACATCAACAACCAAAAACCAAAACGCAAACCTGTTTTACTCAAGGTTTCACCCGATTTGAACAACAAGCAGCTGGACGAAGTAATTGATATTGTGAAACAAACGAAAATTGATGGGGTTGTTGCCACCAATACAAGCATCAGCCGCCACACCATCATACACGAAAAAGAAATGGCAGCAAAAGCGGGCCATGGCGGATTGAGCGGGCTTCCCATCCGCAACAGGTCAACGGAGGTTATCCGTTACCTGACTGAAAAATCAGGCAAAGCCTTCCCGATTATCGGTGTTGGCGGTATCATGACAGCTGAAGACGCACTTGAAAAACTTGCTGCCGGCGCCGATTTGGTGCAGGTATATACGGGCTTTGTCTATGCAGGCCCCCTGATTGCAAGGCGCATCAACAAAGCCATTCTAAAGCAGTTTAAAACAAGTTCAGCTAGCTGAGCATGGCATTGATTTCGGTTGCCACCCGGCGGTTGTAGTTAAAAGCCAGGCTTTGGTAATTCACCAAATCCACAATGGTTCCGATAAGGCACAAACCGGC
>CAYTUA010000497.1:0-3497 GCA_964440855.1 uncultured Lentimicrobiaceae bacterium | reverse complement strand
GAGAAATTTTTCATGATCAATAAACACTACAAAGATGAGATCATAATCCTAAAAAGATTTTGCATAAACTTCCATGGAGATTCTGTGGAAGTTTTTTTTGGCACTTTACAAATATTGCTAAGGCGTTTATCTTTAGTTTTGCAAGCATTCATATTTAAAAAAAATCATTATGATCAAAACTGTTTTGGTAACAGGCGGCACCGGCTATATCGGCTCCTGGGTTGTTAAATATTTTATGGAAAAATCTTACACTGTGCGTATTACTGTGAGAGACAAAAGCAAGCAAGCAAACTATGTGCACATTAGCAAGATTGCTGATTCCGTTGGAGGCAAACTTGAAATTTGGGAAGCCGACCTCCTTCAAATGGGCTCTTTTAATGATGCTGCAAAAGATGCCGATGCCATCATCCATATTGCCTCCCCATTTATTTTGAAAATAAAAGACCCACAAAAGGAACTGATCAATCCGGCCTTGCTTGGCACCCGAAATGTGCTGGAGGCTGCCAATGCCTCTCCCGACGTTAAAAAAGTGGTGCTTACCAGCAGCGTGGCTGCAGTGCATGGCGACAATATCGACATGAAAGCATTGGGACTGGATGAATTCACCGAAGAGCAATTCAACAATACAAGTTCCATTAAACACCAGCCCTACTCCTACTCCAAAGTGCTTGCCGAAAAAGAGGCCTGGGATATTTACAAATTGCAATCGCAATGGAAATTGGTCGTCATCAACCCCTCTTTTGTTATGGGACCAGCAGTGAACCCCTCGGCCACTTCGGAAAGCATCAATTTTATGAAAGATATCCTTTCGGGAAAACTGGCCATGGGAGCCCCTGATTTATATTTCGGCTTTGTGGATGTGCGTGATGTGGCTAAGGCCCATTTGCTGGCACTTGAAAATGAAAACGCTGAAGGCCGGCATATTCTTGCCGAGCGCACCACAGGTGTTTTTGAATTGACACAAATCATCAGGTCAATTTTTGGAAATAAATTTAAACTGCCAACAAAAAAATCCCCAAAACTGCTGATGTATCTGGTAGGATGGATGTTTGGCCTGAGTGCCAAATTTGTTTCGCGCAATGTAGGCCATCCCATCAAACTGAACAATACCACAAGCATGAAACAGTTGAAACTGGTTTATACCCCATTGGAATCAACCATTGAAGATATGGTAATGCAACTGGACAGTTCAGATGCTAAAGCATAGTAAATCAACTAACTTAGCTTCATCAATTGACGCAATGTGAACAACTTAATTGAAGTATGGCGCCAAAAAATGGCAGAAAAGCAGGGTTTCAAAACAAATTATCCCTACAAGAAATGGTTGGAATCACTCAAGCGATTGGATAGCAAGAAATTAAGCGCCATAGCGGCTGAAACACACCACAGTGTTTTCAGTAAGCTCGATTGCCTGCATTGCGCCAACTGCTGCAAAAACATTCCTCCAATAATCAATGAAACTGATGTAAACCGCATAGCCAAATACCTGCGAATAAAGCCGACTAACTTTAAGCAGCAATTTACGCAACATGATGAAGATGGTGATTTGGTCATCAACCAAACACCTTGCCCCTTTTTGGGTGCGGACAACTATTGCAGTATTTATGATGTCAGGCCCAAAGCCTGCAAGGCTTACCCACATACCGATGGCTATGATTTTGGTGAAAATCTCAAACTTCACGCTGTCAATGCCACTTTTTGCCCTGCCGTGTATCATATACTTGAACAGATAAAACAGCGCATTCACTTAGGCTCGCAACACAAATGAAAGAATCACTAAACCATAACAAGATCAGGCAGATGCTGGATGAAGCAGCCCTGCGCTATAATACAATCGCTTTTATTGAAGATGACCCCATTTGCATCCCCCACCAGTTTGATATGAAAGAGGATATTGAAATTGCCGGGTTTTTTGCAGCCATTCTATCCTGGGGCCAACGCAAAACCATTATAGCGAAATCGAAACAGCTGCTGGACTTGATGAGCAACAAACCTTACGACTTTTTATTGAATGCTTCAGATAAGGAGTTGAAAGCATTTCAATCATTTAAGCACCGCACTTTTAATGCCGATGATTTATTGGCCATTTTTAACGGATTAAGAATGATTTATAAATATCATGGCGGTCTGGAAAAGCTTATGGAAACAGGCTGTCAGGAAAAGGATACGTGGCAATCAATTATAAAGTTAAACCAGGTGATATTTAGCTACCCACATCTCAATCGCAGTCGCAAACATATTTCGAATCCTGAAACTGGTTCGGCAGCCAAACGATTGCATATGTTTTTACGTTGGATGGTACGAAAGGACAACAAAGGGGTAGATTTCGGCATCTGGAAAGGAATTGCCCCGGCCCAATTGCTTTGCCCGCTTGACATACATGTGGCTGCTTCTGCCAGAAAATTGGGGTTATTAAACAGGCGCACAAACGACCGCAAGACGGTGGATGAGTTAACTGCAAACCTCCGCATATTTGATCCTGTTGATCCTGTGCGATATGACTTTGCACTTTTTGGCATGAGCAAATACGAAACAACAAACCATTGATGAGGATTGTTTTACTTGGGTTTTTTGATACTTTTACAGCTCAAATATAACTAAATGGCTACACAATTAAAAGACGCAAACTGGAAAGACAAGCTGCGGATTATCATTTTTGAGCATCATACCAAAGCAGGGCGGCTGTTCGATGAATTCCTATTGGTTTTCATCCTGTTAAGTGTCCTGGTGGTTTTTCTTGACAGCATTGAAGCCTACCATTTTAAGCACGAAAACCTTTTTTTGACCCTGGAATGGGGATTTACCATCATATTTTCAATTGAGTATATCCTTCGGATTGTAATTTCGCGAAACAAACTAAGGTATATCACCAGTTTTTATGGTATCATTGATTTTCTTTCAATTATTCCTACCTATATCAGCTTGGTTATTGCAGGATCGCAATTCTTGATTATTATCCGTGTTTTACGCTTACTCCGCGTGTTCAGGATTCTAAAACTTGTGAAATTTACATACGCCTCCATTTACCTGTTGCATGCTTTTAAACACTCCCGCGAAAAAATCATTATTTTCTTTGGTACTGTGCTTGTTATCGTAACCATTGTTGGGGCCATTATGTACCTGATTGAAGGCCCTGAAAATGGGTTTCGGAGTATTCCGCAAAGTATTTATTGGGCTATTGTTACCATAACAACAGTGGGCTATGGTGACATTGCTCCAGCTACTGCCCTTGGGCAAATCATCGCCTCTTTCTTGATGATCACAGGTTATGCCATCATTGCTGTTCCAACAGGTATAGTAACCGCTGAAATGTCTCGCGAAAAGCACCGGTTAAGAAATTTGCCGGTAGTATGCGATGCCTGCGATGAGCCCAATGAGATTGATGCCCGTTTTTGCAAAAAGTGCGGGAACAAGTTGTAGCTGTTTGAGGATATTTTATCTATTAATTGCCAGGGGCTCACAGATTTTTGTGAATCAAATGTTTCATGGGTTGCAGT
>CAYTUA010000496.1:0-7693 GCA_964440855.1 uncultured Lentimicrobiaceae bacterium | reverse complement strand
TAAAAAGGGAGAGGTTTTTTACCCCAAAGCGGCTCGTTGATTAATGCCGTTTGCTTTTGCCCAATACTAACTTTAGTATCAGTCCATGTTTTAATCCTTCACTTCCGAAAGGAACACATCCAGGTTGTCGAACTTATGGTGATAATCATCCATTGAGCGACGGATTACCTCATGGGCTTCTTCTATACCATAAACATGGGTTATTTCCACATTGCTTTCCTTGCCTGGCAAATCTTTGTACGTTAAGAAATAATGTTTTAAGCGATCGAGCACCAGCTGGGGGCAGTCGGTAATGTCTTTGTATTTGCCATAAACGGCGTCATCATTCAAAACAGCTACCAGTTTATCATCGGCCTCGGTGCCATCAATCATTCTAAAACCACCAATGGGCCTTGCCATCACAATTATATCGCCGTGGGTAATATCCTTTTCGGTGAGCACACAAATATCAATGGGGTCGCGGTCGCCCTTAATGTCTTTGCGCTCTGTTTTTTGGTTGCAAAATTCTGCCACGCTGTTTGCGCAAAAAGTTTGAGGAATAAATCCATACAAGGCCGGAACAACATTGGAAAATTTTTGGGGCCTGTCGAGTCGCAAATAACCTGAAACTTTGTCCACCTCGTATTTCACAGTGTCAGTAGGCACCATTTCAATAAAGCAAGTTACAATTTCAGGGGCATCCGGACCTATTTCAATGCCGTGCCAGGGGTGGGATTTGTAGCGTAAACCCATCAAACGGCCAATGGGATCCATAATTTTTGACATCTGCGTGGCGATTTTTGTAGTATGAATTGCAAAATTACGGTATTTTTGTCCCTGCGTTGACTTGTGAGAATAAATAAGTGTTAAATAAAATGGTGGCATGGGCTTTATATTCAAGAGTCCATTGGGGAATTGGCAGACAGGATATGCCTCAATAAAAACCAGCCGTTACCGCGCGACACAAAAATGATTGGCATTTTTCAGCGTAGCTAAAAACTTCCAGCCAAAAAAACAACCCAAAATTTGTTGATAAACGAATTGCTAATCGCATGAAAAAGAATTTTTATGGCCTGTTTTTGCTCCTGATTTGGCAAATGATTATGCCCAACAGCACATTGAGGGGCCAAACGCAGTCAATGTATTTAATCCGTGGCAGTGAAGCCCATTCCATGCATTATTTTAAACAAGCCAAAGCACCGGCCGATATCTGGCTCAACCCCTATCTTGACGAAAAATGGGAAGAAGGGTTTATGTTGTTTTCCGATAGCATCTATTGGAGTGGCGATTTACGACTCGACCTGTATCGGAAACAGATGGAAATGCGGATTGAAGGGGACACCTTCTTCATTTCTCAACCCTTTATTGTCAACTTGATTAAAATGGGGGATGACTATTTTACCTATTGTCCGTTTATTGACCAAAAGCGCGGCAAAAATACTTTTGGTGCAGATTATTTTGAGGTGCTTAACGAACCCGGAACAGTAAATTTATTGTTGAGGCGCGGATTGCGTGTGGACGAGTCCAGCAATTCGAAAAGCAGCCTGCTTTTTGGCTTACCGCTTGATGAGAAAAAAAGCTTTGCCCAAACAAAGAAATACTATCTGCAAACAGACAAGGATGGACATGCCATGCCTTTCCGCAGGAATAAGCGAAGCCTCCTGAAAAACTTGCCTGGCCAGCAACAAGCAGTTAAATCATTTGCAAAAAAGAATAAACTCAGTTTTTCGGATCCGTCAGATATCGCCAAAATCATCGATTATTACAATGCCAATCACAGCCAAAAATAAGCAGCAATGAACAAAAAAATACGCCTTATCATAATGCTGGCACTTTTGCTGCCTGTTTCATTAACAGCTCAATCAAAAAAATACAGCATTCACAACCTGACTCTACAACTAAACGAAAACCAACTGCAAGTGCAATATGATCTGATTGGCAAAAAAACCCTGGAGCCTGTAAAAGTTCGTTTATTGTTTTACGACAGCCAATACCGCATCTACATACCAAAAGCCATTACTCCTGAAGCCGGATTGCGTGTAGCGCCAGGGTCGAAAAGAAGTATTGCCTGGGACTTTGCACAAGACATGAAAAAAATAGATGTGGGACTCCATCCCTATCTTATCGCAGGGGAGGTTACTGCACATAATTTTGGCACGGGTCCCGAAGCAGCCTTACTCTCACTTGCTGTGCCAGGTTTGGGTAATTATTTTGTGACCAACACCCGCCACCAGTCCATCAAACCGTGGATGAAAACCATTTCTTCCTGGGGTTTGATTGCCCTGGGCACCATAGCCGCCAATGAGCGGTATCGCGATGATCCGGAACTTACACTTGATGATGAAAAGCCTTGGAAAATGGGCGATTGGAACTACAAATACTTTAAAAGCGACGCCGAGTTTTTAATTTCAGCTGGCCTGGCCATTTGGGTAGCTGATATTGTATGGGTAGCCATACAAGGAAACCACAACCGCAAGCTTAAAAAAAGTATTTTAGGCATGCCTATAGTTTTTCGCTAATAATTCCTGGTTTTGTCTAATCAAACTGGAAGGATGAGTTCATGTGGAAGTTTATGCACCTTAATTTCATAACTTTAGTCTGATTTTTATAGGCACTTGTATCCTTTCTTTAGTTTGATTTTCTTCAAAATGCCTTTACCTAACGTCTATAGCTTTCAGTAACAGCTTTTTTTTTAGCTTTGCAGCCTGAAAATTCAGGGCACAAATACGGTTTTAATGAAAGCGAAATACAACGAATACAAACAATTGAACCTCCCGCAAACGGGAAAGGACATCAGGAAGTTCTGGGAGGAAAACGACATTTTTAACA
This sequence comes from uncultured Lentimicrobiaceae bacterium, assembly GCA_964440855.1. GTDB lineage: Bacteria > Bacteroidota > Bacteroidia > Bacteroidales > F082 > CALAZZ01. The sequence goes on along the minus strand of CAYTUA010000496.1, from coordinate 4,885 downwards.
AAAGTATGGCCTTGAGAAAAGGCAGCGAGCCTTTTGTGTTTTACGAAGGCCCCCCTTCCGCCAATGGTGTGCCTGGTATTCATCACGTTATGGCACGTGCTATTAAGGATATTTTTTGCCGTTACCAAACCCTAAAAGGTAAATTTGTTGAACGTAAAGGCGGTTGGGACACCCATGGCCTACCCGTTGAAATGAGTGTGGAGAAAACCCTGGGCATTACAAAGGAAGATATCGGGAAGAAAATTACCGTTGAAGAATACAATGCCGCCTGTCGTAAAGAGGTGATGAAATACAAAGACCTATGGGATGAACTTACGCGCATAATGGGCTATTGGGTTGATCTGGAAAACCCCTATATTACATTTGACAATAAATACATTGAAACCGTTTGGCATTTACTTTCAAAGCTTTACGAGAAGGATTTGTTGTATAAGGGTTATACCATACAGCCTTATTCGCCGGCAGCAGGAACAGGCTTGAGCACACACGAGCTGAACCAACCGGGCTGCTACCGCGACGTGAAAGATACTTCGGCTACAGGGCAGTTCAAAGTAATAAGAAACGAGGCCTCAGCCTTTCTCTTTGAAGATGACGACGAAGTGTTTTTCCTGGCATGGACAACCACCCCCTGGACACTGCCGTCGAACACCGCACTGGCTGTAGGTCCCAATATAGATTATGTCCAGATCGAAAGCTTCAATCCATATACCGGAAATTTGGTGAAGGTAATTCTTGCCAAAGACCAGGTAGCCTCCTATTTTGATGAGAAAATGCACGACGCCCCATTTGATGAATACAAATTAGGCGACAAGAAAATTCCTTACCGCGTGCTCAAAGTCTTCAAGGGCAAACACTTTGAGGGCATCAATTACGAGCAGCTCATTCCCTGGGTGCGTCCAATGGGCGATGCTTTCAGGGTAGTAACCGGCGATTTCGTTACCACCGAAGACGGCACAGGTATTGTTCACATTGCTCCCACCTTTGGTGCCGACGACAATCGTATAGCGATGCAAACAGGTATTTCACCTTTACACCTTATCGACAAGGACGGCATGAAAAGGCCCATGGTTGACCTGCAAGGCCGTTTCTACCATCTTGAAGCTTTGGATGCTGATTTTGTAAATGAATATGTTGATCATGAGCTTTATGTTGAATATGCCGGCAGGTATGTAAAAAACGAATATGACGAAAGCCTGCCCGAAGATGCTCCCAACCTGGATGTAGATATATCCGTAATGCTCAAAAAAGAAAACAAGGCGTTCCGGATTGAAAAATATACCCACAATTACCCCCATTGCTGGCGAACGGACAAGCCTATTCTATATTATCCGCTCGACAGCTGGTTTATACGTACTACAGCCTTTAAGGAGCGCATGCTTGAACACAACAAAACCATCAACTGGAAGCCCAAAGCTACCGGTGAAGGGCGTTTTGGCAATTGGCTTGAAAACCTGGTTGACTGGAATTTGTCGCGCTCACGTTTCTGGGGAGTCCCCTTGCCCATTTGGACCAGCGAGGACAAATCCGAGCAGCTTTGTATCGGTTCGGTTGAACAGCTAAAACAAGAAATTGACAAAAGCGTAGCCGCTGGCATGATGAGCGAAAACCCATTTGCGGGTTTCAAAGCTGGCGAAACAGATACTGCTAATTATGAGCGTTTTGACCTGCACAGGCCTTATGCCGACAACATTGTGTTGGTTTCTCCTGGTGGGCAGGCCATGCACCGTGAACCCGACCTGATTGATGTTTGGTTTGACTCGGGCGCCATGCCTTATGCACAGCTTCATTATCCTTTCGAGAATAAAGAGGTGTTTGCATCCAGTTTCCCTGCCGATTTTATTGCTGAAGGCGTTGACCAAACACGCGGATGGTTTTTTACCCTGCATGCCATTGCCGTTATGCTTTTCGATTCGGTCGCTTTTAAAACCGTCGTTTCAAACGGGCTGGTGCTGGATAAAAAAGGCAATAAAATGTCGAAACGGCTAGGCAATTCTGTTGACCCTTTCGAAACCATTGAAAAATACGGGCCCGATGCTACCCGCTGGTATATGATTACCAACGCACAGCCTTGGGACAACCTGAAATTTGACTTGAACGGGCTCGACGAGGTAAGGCGCAAATTCTTCGGAACACTTTACAACACCTACGCGTTTTTTGCCCTTTATGCAAATATTGATGGTTTTACCTTTGAGGAGGAAGAAATTCCGTTGTCCGAACGGCCTGAAATTGACCGTTGGATTTTGTCGGAACTGAATTCTCTTATTGCATTGGTGGACGAATCCTATGCCACTTATGAACCCACACGCGCCGGACGTGCCATTCAATCATTTGTGGATGAACACCTGAGTAATTGGTATGTACGCCTTTCGCGCCGCCGTTTCTGGAAAGGCAACTATTCAACTGACAAAATTTCGGCCTACCAAACACTCTACACCTGCCTTGACATCATCGCAAGGCTTTCGTCGCCCATTGCGCCCTTTTTTGCCGACAGCCTGTTTAACGATTTGAATGCTGTTACCAAACGGGAAAAGGTAGAGTCAGTTCACCTAACTGATTTTCCATTAATCAATCAAAGCGCTGTAGATAAAGCACTTGAGGAGCGCATGCAAATGGCACAGCAATTATCCTCCATGATATTGTCGTTGAGAAAGAAGGCCAACATACGCGTGCGTCAGCCATTAAATAAAATCATGGTTCCGGTAAACAGCCCTGAGATGCAACAGCAATTAAAAGATGTTGAAAACCTCATACTTTCAGAAGTTAACGTGAAAAGCATTGAATACCTGTTGGATGACGCAGGTATTTTGGTAAAGAAAATAAAGCCCAATTTTAAAACCCTAGGTCCCCGCTATGGCAAGTTGATGAAGCAAATTTCAACCGCTGTGGCCCAATTTACACAAGATGATATCCGCAAATTGGAACAACAAGGCGAATTAACCATTGATGTTGAAAACTCAACTGTTGATTTGTTGCCCGCCGATGTTGAAATTACCACCGAAGATATTCCAGGCTGGAGCGTGGCTACACAAAACAAACTTACGGTAGCCCTCGACATGACCCTTACACCTGAATTGCTGAACGAAGGCCTTGCGCGTGAATTGGTCAATCGGGTTCAAAATCTGCGCAAAGATCTTGGTTTTGACGTAACAGATCATATTATACTGGAAGTAGAAGCTGAAGGAGATTTAAGGCTGGCATTGGAACAGTTCAGTGATTATATTTGTGCCGAAACCCTGGCTGTTTTGCATTTGAAAGATCATTTAAATGGTGCAGATATAACTGAAAATGAGATTACAGAATCCGTAATAACAAAAATCAGAATTACTAAGAAAAGTTAAGAATTATTTTTTTCAATGGTTTATATATCCCATTGTTTAAAAATACAGTATATTTATTGCGAAATCCGAAAACGGAGAGAAGCAGAATTAAATACTTTGAGACTATGAACGAGCAAGAGAAACTTCAGGATACAAATGACAAAAAAACAAGGTATTCTGACGAGGAATTGGAAGAATTCAGGGCCATCATATTGAAGAAACTAGAAAAAGCAAAATCAGACCTGAAGGTGCTCACCGAGGCACTGTCAAACAATGATGAACATGGCACCAATGATACTTCACCTACCTTTAAAGTGTTGGAAGAGGGCTATCATGTTTTGTCAAAAGAAGAAAATGGCAAACTGGCTGCCCGCCAGCAAAAGTTTATCAACAACCTTGAAAATGCCTTGATCAGGATTGAAAACAAAACCTATGGAATTTGCAGGGCAACAGGCAAATTGATTGCCAAAGAACGGCTCAGGATTGTGCCACATGCCACATTGAGCATTGAGGCCAAGCTACAGCAAACTTCAAGGTAAAATGCTTTTTAATACTCTATTTTTTACTAACATACATGCACCTCTGGAAGCCTGCAAGGCATGCGTATTGGTGCGTGGTAAATACCATTTGGCCCTTTGAAACGTGCATTAATCATTGTATTCTTTATTCTTTTGATTGATCAGGCCTCCAAGGTTTGGATTAAATTAAATATGACCATAGGTCAGGAATTCCCGGTGCTTGGCGATTGGTTTATCATCCACTTTACCGAAAACTACGGTATGGCATTTGGTTTTCAATTTGCTGGTGAGTGGGGTAAATTGGCTCTGAGCATTTTTCGGATATTGGCCGTTTTAGCCATTGGCATCTACCTGTTTGTGCTTACACGAAAAAAGATCGGGTTTGGCCCGGTATTTGGCATTTCGCTGATTCTTGCCGGTGCCATTGGCAATATCATCGACAGTGCTGTGTATGGCCTTTTGTTCAGTGCAAGCAGCTACCATAGTGTCGCCACCTTTTTGCCAGAAAATGGCGGTTACGACAGTTTCCTGCATGGCAGGGTGGTGGATATGTTTTATTTTCCCATCATCAGCATTGCACAAGCTGAAGTACCATCCTGGATCCCTGGATTTTTGTTTGGACGCGATGGTTATTTCATCTTTTTCCGCCCGGTGTTCAATGTAGCTGATGCTGCCATCACAACGGGTGTTTTCTGGCTGCTGCTTTTCGAACGCAAGTTTTTAAGTAAGGTCTGATGCTTGACAAATTCAGGTTTTAAAACCATTTGAATCGTGCTTTCCTATAATTTTTCCGTTTTTAAACTTAGCCTGCTTTATTCACAAAATTTCTCGCCAAACCGGTAACCCGCCTTGTCAGACAGGGTCGCAAAGAATAAGCAATTCTGCTGGAAATTACAGGAAATCATTTTCATAATTGGTTTAGGCTTATTTAATATATAATTTGCTTTCTTTCAACGCTTTGCGTCTTTACGTCTTTGCAAGATGAATTTTTCAGGTTAGAAGGCTTCTAAAAACAATTGTAAGTTTTATCTTTGCAGCCAAAATCGATTT
>CAYTUA010000495.1:0-8791 GCA_964440855.1 uncultured Lentimicrobiaceae bacterium | reverse complement strand
TGTTCGACCAGATTCCACTGAACAAAATGTCGGTTTCGATGACCATGAACGGTGCCGTTTTGCCCATCATGGCCTTTTATATCGTAACCGCCCTGGAGCAAGGTGCCAAGCTGGAAGAACTGGCCGGTACCATCCAAAACGATATCCTGAAAGAATTTATGGTGCGCAACACCTACATCTATCCGCCCGATGCCTCTATGCGCATTATTGCAGATATTTTTGAATTCACTTCAAAAAAAATGCCCAAGTTCAACTCCATATCCATATCGGGTTACCATATGCAGGAAGCCGGCGCCACTGCCGATATTGAACTGGCTTATACCCTGGCTGACGGTTTGGATTATATCAGGACCGGCATCAAGGCAGGTCTGGATATTGACGCCTTTGCACCCCGCTTGTCATTTTTCTGGGCGTTGGGCATGAACCACTTTATGGAAATTGCCAAGTTACGTGCTGCCCGCATGTTGTGGGCGCGCATTGTGAAGCAATTCAACCCGAAGAACGAAAAATCGATGGCTTTGCGCACACATACCCAAACTTCGGGATGGAGCCTTACCGAGCAGGACCCTTATAACAATGTGGCCCGCACCTGCATCGAAGCCATGGGCGCTGCCCTGGGCGGCACGCAATCATTGCACACCAATGCCCTGGACGAAGCCATTGCCTTGCCAACGGATGCATCAGCACGCATTGCGCGCAACACCCAGATTTACCTGCAAGAAGAAACCAATATCTGCCGTTCGGTGGATCCATGGGCTGGCTCCTATTATGTGGAGAAGCTTACGCAGGAACTGGCCGAAAAGGCTTGGGCACATATCGAAGAAATCGAAACTATGGGTGGAATGGCCAAAGCCATCGAAACCGGTTTGCCCAAAATGCGCATTGAGGAAGCTGCCGCCCGCAAGCAAGCGCGCATCGATTCGAATAAGGACATTATTGTGGGTGTAAACAAATACCGCCTTGAGAAAGAAGACCCGATAGAAATTCTGGACATTGACAATACGGCTGTACGTTTGTCGCAAATCAAGCGATTGGAAAAACTGCGTGCCGAACGCAACGAAGCTGAAGTGCAAGCTGCATTGGAAGCTATCACCAAATCGTGCGAAACAGGTGAGGGCAATTTGCTTGCCCTGGCCGTGGAAGCGGCAAGCAAAAGGGCTTCTTTGGGTGAAATTTCGATGGCCTGCGAAAAAGTTTATGGACGCTATAAAGCCGTTATACGTTCTATTTCAGGTGTGTATTCATCTGAAAGTTTTGATGACAAAGTGTATATGAAAGCAACAGCCATGGCAGATGAATTTGCCAAATTAGAAGGCCGCCGCCCACGCATTATGATTGCCAAGATGGGTCAGGACGGCCACGACCGCGGCGCCAAAGTCGTTGCTACAGGGTATGCAGATATTGGTTTTGATGTGGACATTGGGCCTCTTTTCCAAACCCCTGCCGAAGCTGCACGTCAGGCGGCGGAAAACGATGTACATATTTTAGGTGTTTCCAGTTTGGCGGCAGGCCATAAAACGCTTGTGCCCCAAGTTATTGAAGAATTGAAAAAGCTTGGCCGCGAAGATATTATGGTCATCGTAGGTGGCGTTATCCCCCACCAGGATTACCAATACCTTTATGATGCTGGAGCAGTAGCAGTTTTTGGCCCGGGAACGGTAATTCCGGAAGCAGCCATCAAAATGTTGGGCATACTGATTGAAATGCGGAAATAGTCAATTCCAATCCTTAACAAAAAGGATGAAACCGGCTTGTTTTATTAATTCAGTTGTAAAACCAGAAAAGCATTCAATCCTGCTATATTTCGTGTCATTCTCCGCTTTTATAAAGCTGTACAAATATTTTGCTTGTTTCAATTGACAAATAAGCTAAAAACTTTTACTTTTATTGCTTAAAACAAAACGGTTTAGGAATTTGAATTAACGGCAATTCTACATACCATGAAAAAAATAATCTATTCTTTTACTGCCATTTCGATGGTTTTTATGCTGCAGTCCTGTGATATAGAAAACATTGTTCCTGAAAAAAAGATTCCATTTGAAATCACCAATTATCTCGAAAAGCATTTCCCAGAGCATGAAGTGCTGCAAGTAATCTCTATAATAGATGATTTAACAAAAACCTATGAGGTTACCCTGAACGATTTTTCCAAGCTTTTCTTCAACAGAAAAAAGGAGGTGATTTATATCAAGAGCTCCTCTCAATTGCCTGATTCCGTATTGCCTACAGCTTTATTGAATTGGGTTGATTCCTATTTCCCCCATCACTTCATAATTGGCTGGGAGTTGAAGGACAACAAACAAAAAATTATCCTGGATAACGGTACGGAAGTAGAATTCTCGATTGCAGGGGATTTTATCCGCATCAATGATTAACAAAAAAAACCTATTGATATTTAGGCTACTGGCCTAAAAATCAATATTTGTCTGTACCAAATATTCCCGTGTATTTAGTTCAAGCGCAACCAAATTGCCATATCCGGCACGGTTTTCCATATACACACCATTATCCAGATCGATAAAGTGATACCCACTTGATTTGATCACATGGTCCATAAATTCCAGGTCAACCGGCGTGTGCCCATGCACCAACATTTTGTTGCGAATTTTATTTGGCTCTACAACAAATTCCTTGGTCCAAAGCATGGCAAATTTATCCTCGAGCGGATCATCAATTTTAAAATTTAAGCCGGCATGCACCAAAATATAGTCTTCAAGTTCGAAATAATGTTTCAAGCCACGCATCCAATTAATATAATGCTCTGGAATAGCTGAAGCAAATTCAACGCCGAAACTTTCCATTGATTCCTTGCCTCCGTGCAGCTCCCACACACCCTGAATTTTGGCTTTAAATTTCATGCCCAAGAAACGCTTTTTGTTTTTATCGTCGTCCCAGGCCTTGATGCAATATTCCTCGTGGTTGCCCATCAAGAGGTAAATATTGTATTCATCTTGCTGCATCTTCATAATGAAATCCAGAACACCTTTGCTGTCGGGGCCCCGGTCGATATAATCCCCTAAAAAATAAAGATCGTCAAACTTGGTGGGCTTGATCTGTTGCTCAATCAGCGCTTTCAAGGTTTTGCTACATCCGTGGATGTCGGGGATTACCCATCGTTTTTTCATGGTGTTTGTGGCTGCATGTTAAAAATATAGGTCGGGTTTTGAAAAAGCTTACTTTTTCTTGGCCTGATTGGCCACTTGGTCCATTAGTTTTTTTATCTCTTCAGGATCGCCAATAAAATAGTCCTTGACCAGGTTCATCTCCTCATCAAATTCAAAAACATAAGGAATACCTGTCGGGATATTGAATTCAAGAATTTCTTCACGTCCCATATTTTTCAGGTGCATAACCAATGCGCGCAAGCTGTTGCCATGAGCAGCCACAACCACTTCATTCAGGGTCATCAGGCTGGGTTTGATATCACTTTCCCAATAAGGGATCATGCGGTCAATCACCTCCTTGAGCGATTCGGTCAAGGGTAGATCCTTTTTATCAACAGCAGCATAACGCGGGTCGAGATAAGGGCTGCGCTCATCATCAGTAGCCAGCTGTTGCGGGGGCACGTCAAAACTACGGCGCCAAAGCAACACCTGCCCATCTCCATATTTATCCGCTGTTTCGGCTTTGTTCAAACCCTGCAATTCACCATAATGTTTTTCGTTAAGGCGCCAGCTTTTCTTCTCGGGAATCCACATCAAATCCATTTCTTCCAGCGCAAGCCAAAGCGTTTTGATGGCCCTTGTAAGGTAGGAAGTGTAGGCCAATTTAAACTGAAAACCTTCTTTCTTTAGCAATTTTCCGGCCTTGCGGGCCTCTTCAACGCCTTGTTCTGAAAGGGGCACATCGGTCCATCCGGTAAAACGGTTCTCTTTGTTCCAGGTGCTTTGTCCGTGGCGAAGCAATACAAGTTTTTTCATATTCTAAAATGATTTTGCACAAAAATACTACTTTTATTGCTGTCTACCTTGTTAGATGAATGTAATTTTGCAATATGAAAACGGCATCAGTACCTATTTTTTTGAGGATGTTTTATCCTTCACTTTTGTGGTCAATGCCACAGGGCAACAAGCAGTTGTACCTCACTTTTGATGATGGCCCACATCCCGAAATCACTCCCCGGGTGCTTGATTTGCTCGCCAAATACGATGCCCGGGCAACTTTTTTTTGTGTGGGCGAAAACGTTGCCGGAAACCCAAAAACCTATCAGCAAATCCTGGATGCCGGCCACCTCACGGGAAATCATACCTACAACCACCTCAATGGGTGGAAAACACCACTAAAGGAGTATTACGACAGCACAAATAAATGCCGCGAACTGGTTGATTCCGTTTATTTCAGGCCGCCTTACGGGCGCATCAACCCCTGCCAGATTCAAACCTTGAAAAAGGAATACACCATCGTAATGTGGTCGGTGCTGAGCTATGATTATGACCACGAAACCTCTGCCGAACAATGCCTTGACTATGTTATGCGCCATACAAATGACGGAGCTATCATTGTGTTTCACGACAGCGAAAAAGCAGCCCCCAATTTATTCAAAACCTTGCCTTTGGTATTGGACCATTTCACTAAAGAAGGCTATCGTTTTGAACGACTCGACACCTGAAACAAAAGTAAGTTTAAGCGATTTTTGCCATTTCAAAAACTACACTGATCTCAAAACACATGCAAAGGCAAATATTGGGTAACTTGCATCCGTTTTTAAATCTTCTTTTTAGATGAAACACCAATTGTTTCTCAAACTATCTGAGGTATATCACCCCAAAATACTTTCTACACTGAGAGGCTATAATCGTCAGACTTTCTTTTCTGACCTTATTGCGGGAATAATTGTTGGTGTGGTGGCGCTTCCTTTGGCAATTGCTTTTGGAATTGCATCAGGCGTATCACCCGAAAAAGGCCTGGTTACAGCCATTATTGCCGGGTTTCTTATTTCTGCACTTGGCGGAAGCCGCGTACAGATCGGAGGACCAACCGGCGCCTTCATCGTTATTGTTTATGGCATTGTAGAGCAGTTTGGTGTTGAAGGCCTCGTAATAGCAACACTGATGGCCGGCTTTATGCTGATTGCCATGGGTTTGCTGCAACTAGGCACTATTATTAAGTTTATGCCCTACCCCATCGTTGTAGGGTTTACCAGTGGCATTGCTGTGGTCATTTTTTCATCCCAAATTAAGGATTACTTCGGGCTTGAGGTGATCGAAAGCCCACCTGCTGATTTCATAGAAAAATGGAAATTTTATTTCGTCAATTTCAACCAAATAAACTGGTGGGCCACAGGCATTGGCTTGTTTACAGTTTTGGCGATTGCTTTATGGCCCAAACTCAATAAAAAAATACCCGGAACACTTATTGCGTTGTTAATAAGCACTATAGTGGTTTCATTTTTTGGCTTGCCAGTAGAAACCATCGGCAGCCGGTTTGGTGAGATCCCGTCCAGTTTGCCCATGCCTTCTATTCCCGGCATCGAATATAAGACCTTTAGGATGCTGCTGGCCCCTGCATTTACGATTGCCATTTTAGGCGCCATAGAGTCGCTGCTATCCGCCATGGTGGCCGATGGCGCGAGTGGTGGCCGACATCGCTCTAATACCGAACTAATCGGGCAGGGAATTGCTAACCTGATAACTCCATTATTTGGTGGCATCCCTGCAACCGGTGCCATTGCCCGCACCATGACCAATATCCGCAATGGTGGGAAAACACCCATAGCGGGCATTATCCATGCCATTGTGCTCTTGCTTATTTTGCTGTTTTTTGGCAAATGGGCCAAACTCATTCCCATGGCTTGTTTGGCGGGAATATTGGTGATGGTATCGTATAACATGAGCGAATGGCGTTCGTTCAAGGGGCTTTTCCGCAACAGCAAAAGCGATGTGGCGGTTTTACTCACCACTTTTTTGCTTACTGTATTTATTGACCTGACAGTAGCTATTCAATTTGGATTGCTCCTGGCGGTATTGCTATTTATTAAGCGTGTAATAGAAACATCTGAGGTTGAGGTGTTAAATATGGAGGTAGAAGATGAGACTTCCGGCCTGAGTGATGAGGGCGATCAACTGGCTATACCGGATGATGTAGAAGTTTTTGAAATAAGGGGAGCTTTCTTTTTTGGTGTTGCCAATAAGTTTGAGGAAGCCGAAAAGCTGGTTTCGAGGCAGCCCAGGGTGCGGATTATCCGTTTGCGCCGCGTACCTTTTATTGACTCTACAGGCCTGAGCAACCTAAAAAATTTCATCCTTCGTTCGCGGCAAAAACAAGTGACTATCATCCTTAGCGGCGCTATAAGCACGGTGCAGGAAGCCTTGCGAAAAAATGGAATTATTGAGATGGTGTCCGAAGAAAATGTGTGCCCTGATATTGCCTCAGCTTTGGAAAGGGCGAAGGAGGTTGTTAAACAATCATAGAAAAAACACGAGCAGTCTATTGCAGTTGATAGAATCCATTGACAATATATTGGTTAGCGGTTTATATTCCCAAAATGCAATCGTCAATCCCGGATGAAATGCGCTTAGAAAGAGAAACAACTTACCGCAAAAATTGATGCGGTAAGTTGTCCAATTTATTGTTATGAAAACATTTTTGTGCCAGAATACTGACCTTAAAAACAATGGCTATCTGCCAATCTGTGTTGGATAAATTTTGCTGTGGTCCCTGTAGCCGGTATTGTTCTGGTACCAATCGGGATAGTTGATGCCACCACTTTGTGCCCATTCGGCGAAAAACAAATGAGCACCAGTAATATCCTGAAATTCGATTACCCAATCAAAACCTTCGGCAATATTAATAGCCCAGGGCAAATTGGTGTCGGTCACAAAATAGCGTCCATCAGCAATAGAAGAATCATCCTCCATTTGGCCCAGGAACGAATCGTCAAACAAGTCGGATGGTTCGTAATTGGGTAAATGTACCTCTAAGCCACGCACACCGGGTGCATCATTGATAACTGTGTTCACAACGATAAAGGGATTGAATGCTCCAATATTTAATTCGCTGTAGGTTACGGCATTATTGGCAAATACTATATCAACAACAATGGTAACCGGCTCAATAAAACCATATTCAAGCTGGGTGTTCACACCAATGCCGCCAGTTGTTTGGGGCATGATACGCCGGGCATCGTCAAAAACGATGATGGTTGCTTTACTTTGGCCGTTTTCAAGACCGTTGCCTGCCAAATTAAATACAGTGGTATTGATCACATCATAACCGCTTACCGAAACAATATCTGAAGGATTAACCGCAGGCAAAGTAAAACCAAAGCCATTGTGATAGGATGCGCCAAAAGCTTTCACCACAAAAGTAGCTTGAATGCTTTGTACTATCTCCTGTTCGTTTTTATTTACATCAAAGTTGTAATCAATTACCAGGTCGTTGAAATCATAATCACCTTTACCAGGCCAAAGATCTTCATAAGCAAGCGTGCCTGTGAGTTGTTCGGTTGTTCCGTCGTCACCATTTCCACCGCCTCCGTTATCTTCTTCTTCGCCGCAGCCGGTAATTTCTTCGATAAGGGTTTCACCTTGTGGTGTTTCTATCTCAAGCCTGAACACATCTGTATTGTAGCCATCAACAACAATTTCCATGGTTTCGTTCACAGCCAGCTGGTAGGTGCCGCTGCCCAATTCCACATCATTTAAGTACATGGTGCCTGAGTATTCACTGGTCATATCGCCGTCGCCTGTATTTGTAATTGTGAAAATAACATCCGGGTGCACACAAGTGCTGGTCAATTCAATAAAGGGATCATTTTCTTCAGGGTCGGTAGGACAATAAAGAATGCCGGCATTGTCGCCCTCATGAAAACTAATGATGATGTTTTCAGCTGTGCTGGCATATTGATTCACCGAAAAACCATTTAAACCACCACCACCAAGCGCAATTTCGGCCATGGCCAGAAAATCGTTTACCGACATATTGGCGAAAGGTCCGTCCATAAACACGAGTTCGCCTAAATCATAGTTTGGATTCACACCAAGCACACCAGCAGCATTGTAATCACGGTTAAGAATGGCAGCAACAATCTGATCAGCCATATTGCCTAGTTTATCACGCTTTCCAGGATTAACCCAACTTTGTGTTAAAACTTCAGGACCACCACCCGGAAAACGCCAATTTTCAACATCTTCCGTTCCATTAAAGGTAATGGTATAATTATTGGGGTCACCAACAACCAATCCGTTAGGATAAACCTGATTCCAATACTCGTTGCGCAAACTGCCAACATTATTTCCGGCACTTTTCTGACCCCATCCCCCTTTAGAATAGGTGGTGAAGCCACTTAAGTCGCAACCAACAACACGGGTTGATTTGCTTCTGTTATTAAAATCATAACTCAACACGCCATCGCTGACAAATGCCATGTTTGGGCCAACAGCACCATTATAGGTCAACCGGAGCTCATACACATAGGTTGGAATTGTGATAACAGTATTGACTGTTCTTGAGCCATCTTCAGGAAATCCCCTGAAATACCGCTTACTTCCATCACGATTGGAGATAATCAGAGGCTCCAAAGTGCCTGAAGAAGGCAAAATAACTGAAACTTGAATGGTTTGTGTTGTTTTCCAGTTAAAGTCAGGTGGCACCTGCAAATCATTAACTGATTCGATGATTTGATCCGCATCCGGATCAACATCGTTATTCTTATCCCTTTTGCAACCACTTACCAGTATTGCAAAAATAAAAAGTACTGAAAAAAGTTTAATTGTTTTCATAACAAATAATTTAAAGATTCGCCTTTTACCATTTTAAAAAATATACCACGAATTCAAAGTGCTAATAATGT
>CAYTUA010000494.1:0-4576 GCA_964440855.1 uncultured Lentimicrobiaceae bacterium | reverse complement strand
AAGCATATAATCGCCCGTATTTGCACTGAATCCCATTTTTACTGTCAAGGGTTCGGTAAACTCAGGCAGGCTGTTCACAGCCATTTTGGTATGGCCCGTTTGCGTATAAACCAAGGGCACCCCCTCGCCCGGTGTCATGCGGTAGGCATCGAGCAATGGATCAAAAGCTTCTGTTGCATCTGCCCTGAAACGCACACTGCCTTTGGTTGAGGGATAATTTTCCAGCTGATAGATCAGCGTGTTCTCTTCTTGCTTTTCCGATTTATAAAAAGTGGCTGATTCGGTTGTCATGGCATCGGGTGTAAAGGTGAGCGTGCCGCCTGCCACATTGTTGGCATGCACAAAAAAGCCTTGTGCCAGTGCCACATACTGCGAGGCGGTGTTGCTTGGCCCGCCGGGCAGATAGTAGCGATAGTCGTTCATATCGGGGTCCCACAGGTAGATGGTGGCATCTAAATTGTCAGGAATGCTTACCTCGTCCCAATCCAGGGTTGCCGGATAGGGGTTGCCGACCAGGTTCCAGCCATTGCCTTCGCCACCGGAGGAAGCAAAATCGAAGGTTTGTATGCCGGCATTGGGGGTGCCTTCGAATTCGGCCAGTTCCAAGCCCTCAATAAAAGCCCAAAGCGAATAGCCGTGCATCACCTCAAGCAGGTAGCCGGGGTCGGTGACGTCATGCCATAAATTGTCGTGCTCAGTATGGTATTGTACCACCTTGCCCCCAAACATGCCGGCCTGGGCATTGTCAGTGGGTGATGAAATCAGGTGCCATTCATTACCTGTATAATAGCGTTGTGCCCTGAATTTGCCGCCGGGTTTCTTAATAATTTCCTTTTTAGGTATCAGTTTTCCTGTTTCCGATTCCTCTTCATCGGCTTTGAGGATTACTTCCCCTGTTTCGGAAATTACGACATCCTCATCAACAACGACCGATTTGCCGGCTTCAATCTCCAATACGGCGCTTCCCCCGGATGATTTGCCTACTTCGAGTTCACCAGAAACCTGCACATCCCCTGATGTTTTCGCCCTTCCATTCAAAACGCGCAACAATTCCACCTGCAATTGTCCCATAAAATCAACCACCTCATTGCCATCTTTGTCAACCACTACCGATTTAAAGGCATTGTTCCCGGGCTTTAGGCTTGCGTGTGAAGACCCTGTAAACTTTAAATCAATGGGGGATTCAACTGTACCTTGCGAGAAATCGGCTTCCTGCAATACACTGATATTAAAATCAGTGCCCAATGGGGTTAGTGAGCCAAAAAGCTTCACAATATTGGCGCACATAGCATTATGTGCTTCTAGTTCGGTGTCCACATAAACATCCGATCCGCTTAGGTCAACTATTTCGCTTTTACTTGTCAGGGATGCTTCGCCTTCGCCGGTGAAATTATAAGCGCCAAAACCGGCATTTTCATCCATAGCTGCGCTGCCATAAATATTAAGTTGGCTGCTTGATGCATCCATCGGCGGATCAAAAGGACTGGTATAAATAAAATTGTAGCAATCCGCATTTTCGGGCGTGTTAAAAGGCATCGCTCCTGCATTAAGCATACTGAACTCGACATCATCACCCGCTCCTGGCACTTTTCCACACGACCAATTATCTGGATTGTACCAATCCTGGTCGCCTCCTTCGTTAGTCCAATAACAACGGGCAGGGGTACAACCCGGTTTGGTGGGGTTGGCACGAGGCATGCCGTCAAAATCGTAAAGAACACTGCTATACCGAGGCACATCAGGAACTGCACTGACCGGAGCTGGACTTCCCGGTGTTAAAAGGGGATAATCCACAACCGCAGAAGCGTTTGCATCTTGTCCTGTCAAAGCCTGCCAATCTGCAAGATTTCCTACCAAAACATCTCCCCATGCGCCGAAATCGTCTGTCAATGGGCCCCAATAGTTGTTAAAATCGGCTTCCAAATAATTGTTTTCGGTAGCATTGCTATTCACATTAACAGTTTTATTTCCGGTGCTATTGGCTACAAGGTTGTTTTCGTAAACCAAACCGCTCATCGGACCGGTTGTACCATAAATATCAATTTGTGTGCAAGACTGGCCTCCACTCTTTTCCCCGGTTTTGAGACCTGGCGCAGCCAGCATCTCAATGGTGTTGTGAATGACATGAATGGTCCATGAATTCATAATTCCAATTCCTTCAATTAAAGAAGCATCGTAAAGGCTGATAAAATTATTGGCAACAAGTCCCGGGTTGGCTGAGGCTGTCTCGCAATACCATATTAAAATGCCATAGTTTTCCCCACAGAGGTTCAATTGAATCTCATTCTGGCTTACCTCAAAATTATTGGAGCAAGACTCCAAATGGACACCAGTCAAAGCATTATCTTCAAGGGCCTTACCTTCAATATAATTGGCGCTAATTAGGGGTGCATCCATGTATTCCAGGCGAATGCCTTGGGTGATGAAGCCTTCAATCCGGTTGTTTAACAACTCATTATTTTCCCCAAGGCTCGCATCATCATATCCTAGTAAGTAAATCCCAGTAGTGCCTCCGGTGAGTTTATTGTAGCGCACCACAGCATGATTGAGCCTGTTTTCACTCCCTTGTGCACCAAACAGCAAGACATAATCGTTTTGTTTATTCCAGGGCAGGTCAACAGTGAGATCTCTTCCATAAATATTATTTCCGCGAATGGTAATGTGTTCTGATATCCCTGTAAAATAAAACACCCTGCCGAAATTGGAAGTCCCTGCGTTCTGAATGGTCATTTCCTTGAATGTTATGTTATCCGTACCATCCAAATTGACAACATAATTATAGGCATCCGTTTGCGGCTCAAATTGTAATACCACATCAGCGGGATCGCCTGTGACCGATTCAAAAACAATGGTATTTATGCCGGAACTGCCCGTAACCTCGCCAATGGATAGTTGTTCGGTATAGGTTCCTGAAGCCACCTCAAAACGTACAGGGCCATTGATGCCCAAACTATTGAGGTCGTTTGCCACTTCGGAAAAACTGCTGTAATCTGAGCGACTGCCAATGCTGTATGTGCCGGCTTCCAAAGGTGGGGAAATGGTGCGAGCACCTGCCGGGGCAGTTACCAAAGGCGTTTTGGTTTCGCCGTCAACCACCAGCGAAACACATTCGGCATCAACCAAATCGCCCAGGTTCGCATCAGCTTTGATATCGTAGGTCAGCCAGAAATAATTCGTGCCAATATTCAACTCCTGCGATCCATTGATATCAAAATTGGCGGATGAAGGCGAAGCCAACGTATTGCCAAACTGGTTTTCAGTGCTAAAAACATCACTATTGCCTGTAAAGTATATTTTGGCGTTTTCGATATTGTTATCTAATGGTGCACTGCTTCCGTTGGCATTGACCGTAAAATTTGTCAAAAGGGGCGTTTGCTTTTCAGCTGATTCGTCCACATCCACTTCGATGCGGATTACAGGCTGGTTGGTTTTGTTCCGCCCTATCTTGTAATCTATCTGCGCAGTGGTTGAAGCAGTATATTCCCCATTGGGTATCAACCTGACGTTGGCAATATAATACTGATAGGTTCCGGCTGGTGGGTTTGACGGATCGGGATTGGTTACATCATTCCTGTAATATATACTTCGCAGATTGGCATAGTTTACAAATGAAGTGTAAAAATAATCACCGGAACCATCCTTCCCCGGTGAATTTTCATCAACTGCAATCACAAGGTTATCGATATTATTATAATCAAAATCAGTTATATCAAACGAAATCCAGCCAGACTCACCCGGATCGTCAAAGGTTCCGCTCCACACCTCTGTCATATTGGTAGCTGGAATCCACGCGTTGGATGAACTAAAGCTGGTATTCGAAGTATGCCCCATATAAATGGTCCAGTTGTTGGAGTTGCCCAGACTGCTACCGGCAAAATGGTACTGGATGGAACCGATGGTAAAAGCCTCCTTGATCTCTGATTGCAAGTAAATTGTTTGTGTGTAGTTATAGTTATAATTTGAGGAGACCGGCAGCTTATCGTTACGAGTACCATAACCGATTTGCACCTGCGACATAAGCGGACAAGCTATTAATATACCAAGCAGGAAAGCAATTGTTTTGGTTGCAACAATTGAAGATTGTTTATTCGAGGCTTTATTGTCCCTTATTTTCTTGCTGTTTTGCCTGTATTTCAAACCTCCATAGCCAAAAAGCATGGTTAAGAGGATCAAGGTGCCGCTTCCGATAGGGGCTCCGCCACCTACGATTTCATTGTCAGGCCCTGCCGGGTTTCCTCCATTGGGAGGTGGTGGGTCGGGTGGGCCCTGGGCCTGCAAGATTTGAACGGTCGAAATTGCTGTAAGCAGCAAAATGGCCAACAGCCAGTTGATTTTTTTTGTTTTCATTTTGATTCGGTTTTAAACGTTAACAGCCCAAATGTACAACTTCAAACAACTGTATATCAATAGCTAAAGGCCGAATGTCCGATTTGTGGGGGTAGAATGTCCGATATGGATTAACTGGGAGCCGCTTAGGGCGGGAAGAAGCTATGGGATTTCAGGAGGAAGCTGCAGGAGTCACAGCTTTTCCAACTTTGATATTGGCTTTAGCATTGACACACACTGTTGCTAAAAA
>CAYTUA010000493.1:0-3763 GCA_964440855.1 uncultured Lentimicrobiaceae bacterium | reverse complement strand
ATGGATTCTGTTAACATGGGTATCAGGCAGGCCGTGATAAGAGAAGATAATGTGGTCGTAGGCCTGTAAATCGTACTTTTTTGCCTTTTCAACAAAAGCATCCAGATAGGCCGGATGATCATAAAATTGCCCGATAAACCGTGTGTCGGGAATCACATTCCAGCTGCTGATTGTTTGCAGTATTTTTTCGGTGGCCGTACCGCTCGTGGAAGAAGCGTATTGTGGAAACATTGGCATGACAATCACTTGGTCAAAACCTTCTTCTTTGATGGATTGCATGACCTTGTTCAGCGAAGGTTTTCCATAACGCATACCTGTGAATACCTTGTAATCAGCACCCAATTCATTTTCCAGTTTGGTGGCCAGGCTTTCGGTGTGGTAAAGCAGTGGCGAGCCCTTATCAGTCCACAACTTTTTGTAAAGTCTGGTTGAATTAAGCAACCTAAAAGGGATAATAATGCCATTGACCAAAATTTTACGTCCCAACCAAGGCAGATCAATCACACGGTAATCGTTCAGAAACTGGGTCAGATAGTTAAAAACAGCCCGTGGTTCAGGCTTATCAGGTGTGCCCACATTGGCCAGGATAACAGCTATTTTCATTTTGATTATTCGCTTTTTGTTGTATTTCCAATCATATCAGCCAAATCAAAAGCTTGCCCAATGCGGTCGGAAATACCAATGCCATTGCGGATATTACCTGCCAGCAGCAGGCCCGGATATTGCTTTTCCAGTTTGGCTATGCGCTCGAGGCGCTGGGGCGAACTGGCATCATATTGAGGAATGGCATGGGGATATCTGAATATCTCCAAAAAGGCCATGTTGGAAAGGCTTATTTGCAGCAAGTCTTCAAGTTCGGCTGTGGCCATTGCTGTGAGCGCTGCATCATCCATTTCAATAATTTCGGGCTTTTTGATGCCCCCCATAAACACCGAGAGCAAGGCACCACCTTCAGGAGTCCTGCCTTCGAAAATGGAGGAAGGAAATAATACACCCAATATGTTGCGCTTTTCCTTGCTGGGTATCAGTCCGCCAAACGCATTCAGTTTGGGGCCATTCCACTTGCTAAAGCCCATCACCACCTGCACCACTTTGGCATAGCGTAAATCAGAAATGGGTTTCAGTGCATTGCTATCAATAAAATCGAACATGCCTGTCAGGCTATGCCCTCCAACGGTGCTCACCACCCATTCCGACTGAATTTGGCAACTGTTGCCCTCAGCCGTTGAAAATGTAGAAGTAAACCCTTTTTCCTCTCGTATAATTTGCAAGCCAGAAACGCCTAAATAAAGATTTTGCCCAGGCAATTTACCCACAAGTGCTGCAATTAAATTTTTGAAGCCTCCCTTGGCGGCAAACACTTCTTTTGTGGCTTGCAACTCAACAGGTGTTTTGGCTTCGCTGCGCTTTTTGATGGCCCCTTTGATGAAGCTGCCATAATTTTGTTCCAACGCATATAGTTTGGGCATGGCATATTTGGTGATAAGTTGATCGGGATCACCTGCATAAATTCCTGATATAAAAGGATCAACGGCGTAATCAAGATAAGATTTTCCCATGCGCCTCTTCACCATGCCGGCTATGCTTTCCATGGGATTTTTTCCTTTTTTGCGGAAAGGTTCGCCCAAAATCCCAAATTTGTCGCGCGTGGTGAACAAGGGTGTTTTCACTGCTCCTATAAAACCGGCAGGAATGGGCTCCCATTTACCCTTCTTGAGTATCCATCGGTTCTTCGATTGGGGATTGGCCAGCTCGATTGTACAATCAGGTGCCAAAGTTTTGAAAAGTTCGGCCACCTCGCCCCTTGCTATAATCCCTGTATTGGGTCCCGATTCATATATAAAACCATCTTTTTCAAGTGTTTGCATCACCCCTCCGGCCTGGCTTTGTTTCTCTGCCACAACCACATTTAACCCTTTCTCTTTTAGGAAAAATGCCAGCGAAAGGCCTGTTAAACCAGCACCGATTATGGTTACATCTGTTTTTTGCATCACTTTTATTTAGACAGATTTAGAATAAGTGTTTTCTTGTTGATCATAGGCTTTGTCCAAGGCGGCTGCCATATTCCTTATAAACAAAGCCCCTTTTTCGCTAACCTCAATGAATTCTTCATTATATACCATCAGCCCATCATTAACAAACTCCTCAAACATTTTGTTTGCGGTATGCGCATGCGATTTCAAAAAATCAACGGAAATTTCTAATTCATCAGCCAGTTGCTTCCACCTGATTCCTTTGTTGCACATGAAATGGGTGATGATTTCGCGCGTCACTTTTTGGTCTTCGTTAAGGGCATAACCTTTTTCTGTGGCCAGTTTACCCTGCCCGAGTGTTTCAATATAGGTTTTGAGGTCTTTGCTGTTTTGAGCATATCCGCCTTCCAGCTGACCGATTGACGATACACCAAAAGCATAGACCTGTCCGGTGGTTTCACGTGTGCAATAGCCCTGAAAATTACGGTGCAGCCGACTGTTGCTTAGCGCCTTGCTCAGCTCATCATTGGGCAACACATAATGGTCTAAACCAATGGCAATGTAGCCTGCTTTTTTTAAAACATCATGGGCAGCCAAATACATTTTCAACTTTTCATCTGCAGGCGGCAAACCTCTTTTTTCCAGGATAATCTGGTTTTTCTTCAACCAGGGAACATGGGCATACGAAAAGGTAACCAGTCTGTCAGGCCTTATTTCAATCGCTTTTTGTATGGTTTCAACAAAGGATTGGACGGTTTGTCCTGGCAAGCCATAAATAAAATCCAGGTTCACACCTATGGGCTTTTCACCTTCTTTTAGCTTTTTGATGAGTGCTTCAACAGGGATTTTCGAAGGTTCTCGGTTCACCATTTTCAACACCTTGTTATCAAAATCCTGTATGCCAAGGCTAAAACGGTTGAAGCCAGCCTGCTTGAGTGTATCTATAGCATTGAAATCGAGGTAGGCCGGATGGCACTCAATGGCAATTTCTGGTTTTTCAATGCATTGAAACCGCTCAAAAAACATCTCATTGATTTCTTTCAGGTAGTTTACATCAATGGCATTGGGTGTGCCGCCTCCATAATGTATCTGCGCAATTTTACGCGCCGGATCAATCAGTTTGCATACCAGATCAATTTCCTTTTTCAAAGCTTCCAGATAGGGCATTACCTGACTGGCACTGCCAAGGGCACAAGCGTTGCACCCACAATAGTGGCAGATTTTTTTACAAAAAGGGATGTGCACATAAAAGGCAAGGTGGGCAGGCTCGGCCTGGTTCGAGGCTTCGATCAGCGACAAATAATCAGCCTGGCCAAATGCATCGCTGAAATAATTGGCTGGTGGATAGCTGGTATAGCGTGGTACTGGAACATTGTATTTTTCAATCAATTCAGGCCTAATGAGCATGGGCAATTCGTCTTGGTAATGCGTATAAAAGTATCAAAAAAGTAAACAGGCTAAGCATGGCTTCGATGCCAAATAAGCCCTGATAGCCGAGCATATCGCCCAGTTTTCCGCTTAAAACAGCGATGATCAACCCACTCAGGTGTGTAATCACAATTTGCAAAGTGAAGTCAGTGCCCTCACGTCCGGGTCTTACCCTGTCCATCGAAATGGTGTAAATGGCCACAGTGGAAAAGCCATAAGCGCCCCACAGCATGGCAATGCCGGCATAAAGGGCAAACAAGGAGGGCGTTGTTTGGGCAAGCATCCAAAAATAAGCTCCTGCAATAAAACTCAGGCCCAAAAACAAATACATGGGTATATGCCGGCCCAGTTTTTTCAACACC
>CAYTUA010000492.1:0-4251 GCA_964440855.1 uncultured Lentimicrobiaceae bacterium | reverse complement strand
AAGGGAATAGCGGAGAACCAAGCAAAAATAATTGTTTGCGAAAACAATTTCCACGGGCGTACCATCACCATCGTGAGCATGTCAACCGACCCCGATTCGCGGAAGGATTTCGGGCCATTTACCCCTGGTTTTATTACCATACCCTACAACGATTTGAAAGCACTTGAAAAAGAGCTGGAAGACCCCAATGTGGCAGGCTTTCTGGTGGAGCCAATTCAAGGAGAGGCGGGCGTTTTCGTGCCTGACGAAGGATATTTGCGCAAAGCCTATGAGATGTGCAAAGCCAAAAACGTTTTGTTCATTGCCGACGAAGTACAAACAGGAATAGCACGCACGGGCAAATTGCTGGCCTGCGACCACGAAGAGGTGAAGCCCGATATTTTGATTCTTGGTAAAGCCCTTTCTGGTGGTGTATATCCGGTTTCAGCCGTTTTGGCAAATGATGAAATTATGATGTGCATCAAGCCAGGTGAGCATGGCTCCACTTTTGGTGGAAATCCACTGGCTGCGCGCGTTGCTACGGCTGCATTGGAGGTAATTAAAGAAGAAAATCTTGCTGAAAAAGCAGAGAAATTGGGTAAAATTTTCCGCGAAGAAATGACCAAACTGGCCAACGAATCCAATATGGTGAGTTTTGTGCGTGGCAAGGGCCTGCTCAATGCCATTATTGTGAACGACACACCGGACAGCAAAACTGCCTGGAACATTTGCGTTAAAATGGCTGAGAATGGTGTGCTGGCAAAACCAACACATGGCAATATTATTCGTTTTGCACCACCTTTGGTGATCAGCGAAGAGCAATTGCGCGAAGCCATCAGCCGCATCCGCAAATCCATACTTTCATTTGAATAATTGGGTTCTACTGCAAATATAGGGGGAACGACAAAACGGAGCTGTAATTTTCAAGCATGCTTTATAGTTTTAATAAGTTGGCAGTTGGCAGTTGGCAGTTGGCAAAGAGCAGTTGGCAAGCTTTGCGCCAGAAACATTAAAAAGATCGAATTGATTTAAGGGATTAGTTAAGCGTTTGCTTGGATATAATACACATTATTAGTAGGGTAAAGTTATATCATTGCTATTTTCTGTTTGGCTGATTCCGCTGTCTAAGGAAACCCCAAACACCATAATGGATAAGGACTGCCCTTTGCCAACTGCCAACTAAACGCAATTTTGGACAGAAAAGTAATATTTCCACTAAAATAGCAGTAGTACCAATAATTGAAAGCAATATTTCATAAAAAAAAAAGCCGGGTCAATTTGATCCGGCTTTTTTTAGGTTTTATTGCAAGTGCTGCTATAAAGCTGCCTTGTAATTGGCTTCCACTTCTGCCCAGTTGATAACGTTCCAGAAAGCAGAAATATAATCCGGACGCTTGTTTTGATATTTCAGGTAATAAGCATGTTCCCATACATCTAAGCCCAATATGGGTGTGCCTTTGCAGTCGGCAACATCCATCAAGGGGTTGTCTTGGTTGGCTGACGAACATACACAGAGGCTTTTATCGGCTTTTACCGACAACCATGCCCAGCCGCTGCCAAAGCGTGTTTTGGCTGCATTGTTGAACTGCTCCTGCATTTTCTCAAACGAACCAAATTCTTTTTCGATGGCAGCAGCCAATTCGCCGCCAGGTTTTCCGCCGCCATTGGGCGACATCACTTTCCAAAACAGGCTGTGATTGTAATGACCACCACCATTGTTGCGAACGGCAGTTGGGTATTTGCTGATATTTTGCAGCAATTCGTCAAAGTTCATACCAGCCATCTCTGTGTCTTTCACAGCAGCCATCAGGTTGTCAAAATACGCCCGGTGATGTCGGGTGTAATGAATCTCCATGGTCATGGCATCAATATGTGGCTCCAGGGCATCAAAAGCGTAAGGTAATTCGGGAAATGTCAGATTATTAATTGGTGTTTTCATGTTTAAATGGTTTTAAAAATTAAAATTCAATCGGTTGTATGCAAAGATAAAAATTAATTAGACGTATTCTAAATAAGACTTTAATTTTAAACAACTTTAACACGATTTGGTTTTATTGGCATGCAATAATGGCATGATTCGATAGGTGCTGATTGCAAAGAGCTGCTAAAACTCAACCACCAGTTTTAGATTCAACTGTCGGGGGGTAAGGTAATTAGGTACTGCATACTGCCGGTTGTTTACGTCTTTTACCCAAACATAGGAAATGGTATTGCGCACCTGAAACAGGTTGAATACCTCCAGGCTAACCCACATATTGTTCAGGTGCCTGAAAGGGGAGTTTTGCTTAAATTTGGTTTGGTCACCAATGATTTGCTTGCTGAAACCAATATCGACGCGTCTGTAGGGGGGCATCCTGAGCACATGGCGGTACCTTTCTTCCTGGGGTTGCCCAAACGGCAAGCTTGAGCCATACAATACCTTTAGGTGGGCCTTGTAGGTAGGATATCCCGGAATATAATCCTGGAAAAAAATCGAAAATTGAAACCGTTGGTCCGAAGGGCGGGGAATCATGCCCGGAATTACCCGTTGTGTATCTGCAATGGCTTCGGCCCCGACAAAGCCCGGGAAAACCCTTTCCCCATTTATATCCAGGTACATATCAAAAAAATCGCCTTCGATGTCTTCAGCTGTTTTCATAAATGACAGCGTAGCCCAGCTCTCAATGCCACGCACAAATTCACCGTTGATCTTGAAGTCGATACCGGTGGCATAACCTTTCGCTTTTTGATCGGCATAGTATCTGATGCGCACATTGTCCACCTCGTAAGGTACCAGGTTGTTCAGAAACTTATAATACAATTCAGTTGTGAACACAAAGGGCCTGTCCAAAGCCCTGAAGTTTAAATCGCTGCCCAAAACAATATGGGTGGATCGCTGCGATTTGGCATTTGGGTATAGGCTGCCATCAAAAAGCCTCATTTCACGGTAAAAGGGTGCCTGGTTATACACGCCTGCTGCCAGGCGGAAAACCATTTCGTTTTGCCAGTTGGGCTTGTAAGCGATGCTTGCCCGTGGGCTGAACAGCAATTCATTGCCATAACCCCAATAGCTGCTGCGCAAGCCATAGGTGAGCGTATATTCCGAACCCAGTTCATTGTAGTACGACCTCGACTGTTGAAAAAACGCATTTAGATTGCTGCTTTTTAAAGTGTTATGTGCCCTGGCTACATTGTTGAGCAGCAAATCGGGACGTTTGGGATTGGGGCTGCCGATTTCATCTATCGGGCGTGGCAGGGTGAAACCCGTGGAGTCGATAAGCTCCCATTCGTGCACGCGATCATCTATGTGCTGATATTGATAGCGGGCTCCCCATTTGGTGACTGTGTGATCGCTTACGAGTGTGCCCTTATGTTCAAAATTTAGAATGGTGGCATCAAAATAATTGCGTGCATGTTCCAGATAAGAACCAACCCCCAGGGTTTGAAAAACATTGCCGTATTGCTCATCGCCGGGGTTTGTTTCGAGCTGCCCAATCCAATATTGACCAAGAATGTCGTAAGTTTCTGATTCCATGGTGGAATAAGCTGAACCGATCAGTTTTAGCTCCATGTCGCTGTTAGGGCGGTGTGTTAGCGTGAATGCACCCATACCTGTGCGGTACTGGTCCACTTCTTGTCCGTCGTAATAAACCGTTAGCCGATACGCTTCCTGAAAGGTGCCAAAGGTAACCTCACTTGTTTCGGGAATCAGGTTGTATTGATTGCGTGAGTAATAACCCAGCGCTGACAACTCCCATTTTGGATTGAGTTCGTAATTGAGCAGCAATTGTATATCGGTGAAGTTTGGTTTGTAAGCCCCTTTTGTGTCCAGCGCATTCAGCACATATTGGGTTGTTTTGTAACGCGCCCCCAGCAGGTAGGAAAATTTGCTTCCTTCAAAAGCCCTGCCCTCCAGGTGCATTTCGGCCCCCAGCAGGCTCACCGAAGCGGAACCGGCTGTTTCGAGCGGCCGCTTGTAGTTGATGTCGAGCACCGACGACATCCTGTCGCCATATTCAGCAGCAAAGCCACCGGCAGAAAAAAGGATGGACGAAACCAGGGCTGAATTTAAAAAACTAAGCCCTTCCTGTTGGCCCGACCGAATCAGAAAAGGCCTGTATATTTCGATATCATTTACATAGACAAGATTTTCATCAAAATTCCCGCCCCTTACTGTATATTGCGAACTGAGTTCGGTGCTGGAGGAAACGCCCGGCAGTGTTTTGATCAGGTCTTCGATACCACTGCTTACTGTTGGGATCATAATAGCTGTGCGCGGGTTTAGGCGGGTAA
>CAYTUA010000491.1:0-7187 GCA_964440855.1 uncultured Lentimicrobiaceae bacterium | reverse complement strand
TAAAAGTTTGAAGATAGGCCATATGTTATTTTGTTAATTGAGGTGTACTGTGTATTCCTTTGTGGTTTAGCATATTCCAAACCATTGCTTTTCTCAGGGCATTGGCAAGATCCCAGCGATTGCGTAAAATAAAACCGAGGCTTAGCTTGGGCCAGGCAAGCAGATAGAGGTACATCATACTCAACAGTCCTGTAATTCCAAAGGAATTTCGGCGGGCATAAAGTATGCGGCCCCTGTTAAGGTAATAAATCTGGAAGGGGCTATCCTTTACTGTTGAAATAGATTCCTTATGCAGCACAAGCGATTTTCCCTCATAATAGAGTTTATATCCTGCTCGTTTTATGTGAGCAGCCCAATCGTGTTCTTCATAATACAGGAAAAATACTTCGGCCATCATTCCAACTTTTTGAATAACCCTCATTGGAACAAGCATGGCAGCACCAAAAATAGAGCCTGTTTCGCAGCTTATATCGTACTGTCCCCTGTCAATTTCGCCAAACCCAATGGCAAAGTTCCTGATGCTTATGTGATTGATAGGAGTAAAGCCAGCATATTGAAAGGTGTGAGGTGTATGGAAATAATGAATTTTAGGACTAACCATACCAATGCTTTCATCCTGTTCAAGCAAGTTTACCATAGGTTCCAGAAATCCTGGTTCTACTTCGGTATCGTTATTGATGAAGAGGAGGTACTTGCCCTTGGCCTTTTCCACTGCCACATTATTCCCACCAGCAAAGCCAAGGTTTTTTTTGGTTTTGATCAGTATGACCTCTGGATATTTCTCCTTGATAATTTCCGGATTGTCATTGGGTGAGGCATTGTCCACTACAAAAATCTCGAGATTGGGATAGGTAGCTTTGCGCAAGGAGGCAAGAAACTCACAAGTAACAGCTGACTGGTTGTAATTTACTGTGATAACAGAAACAAGGGGTAAGTTATTTCTCATGGGCCAATATTAAAAACCGAAAATACACAAAAAAGCGATTGCCTAATACAATCGAATCAATCAGGTTTTGTTTTTATATGACCATATAGGTAAATTATTGGATTTAAGGTATTTATATTCCCTTTCCAATTGGGTTCCCATGAAGGCAAACGTCCAGCTTAAGTAAATTAAAATACCGGTTGGCATCTGTCCCAGCACTCCATTGCCATAACTGGCGCCCATGATTCCTGTAAAACCGGCAATCAGGGCGCTCATTATACCACGCAGTTCTGGCTCTTTAATCCTGAACATGACAAAATAGGAAGTTTTGATAAGAATATACGCAAGGATAAAGAGGTGCAGCACCAAACCAACAATGCCCTGTTCGGCCCAGATTTGCACATACCAGCTGTCTGTTGCTATTTGGGCTAAAAAACCGTTTGGAGAAAACCGTTTTCCCCAGTCCCCCGCACTTCCGATACCTCCACCAAATGGCTTATTGGCAAGGTAAACGTCGAGAACCTGCCTTGTTTCTAGTCTTACGAGATATGATTCATCTGTTTCGGGCCGAAAGGCCGTACGCATACGCCGGATTTGGGAGTTGCCCTGACCGATATAGGTATAAGCAAAAAAAGCATAGACAAGGGCTAAAAATGCGCCACCAATCACCAATACACGTATATTTTTTCGGTGAAGCACATATGTGATACCCCCAATCATGGGTACTATCATGGCACCCCTGGTACCTGATATCATCATACCCCACAGCCCCATAAAACCCATTAAACCAAAGAAAATCTTGTTGCGAACCCCTTTGATGTTAATGGCAGTCAATAAACCCACTCCACCGGCAGCGCCCTGAGCTGCCCCAAACTGTCCGGCATCACTGAAAAAAGAGAATACACGCAACTCGCCAAATAAAATGTGTGTAATTCCACCCACTGTATCCAACCAGAATTGCTCAGCCGAATCAGGCCCAATGTACAATTGCTGCAAACCTTTAAGGGTACCCAGAATTGAAAAAATGCCCCATATGTAAAGAAATACGTATAAATAACGGAGCCGGTTAAAAATCAAGAAACCTATTGGAATAAGGAGTGCCATATAGAGAGCCATTCCGCGCATGGCGTAGAACCATGCTGTGCGGCTCAGGGCTTCAGGATTGAACAGTTGAAGCAAGGCATAAAACAACCAAATCAAACCTAAATAGACCAGGTCGCGGTTAATTTGTGACCAATTTATTTTTTCATAAAAATAACGAAAGAAGATGGCAATGTAAGTTAGAACAATAAAGCCATCAACGGAAAGGCCGAAGGGTACATTACGGATATAGCGTGTGAGCCCGATAGCGATAAACCCCAAAACAACAATTGTATAAACACCTATACGTGGATCGGTAAGGAAACGATTAAAAAAGATTAAAACCGGGAAAAGCGCAAGCAATGCTATCGTCACCATCATGCCGCCCTTAGCCACTATTACACCTAAGGCTATGGCCATCAGCACCAAAAGGGCTATCATAAGGGGATGCCTTAATTTATCTGAGCCAATTCGTTGTTTTAAGGTTGATAGCATTGTGCAAATATAGTAGCAAAAATTAATTAATTATAATTTAATTATCGACAAAGTCATGCGTTTTATCGATTTAAAGCCAACGGTAAATATACTGCGGATGTGCAAGTCCATTTCTTTTCTCAGGTAATGATAGCCTACGAGTATTCCGATGATTGTAAACAGAATGGTTATGATAGCTACCATTTCGAGTGTTTTAATAATTGTAAAATTACTGGCCATTTGGATGATTCCATCTGTTGATGCCTGTGTGTTCATAAAAAATACAGTAACAGAAATAAACGCAATCAGGTATGAAATGCCAAAAACAACAAGCAAATCTCCCAGAATATTGGACATCGTCATGTAAACTACTTTAAAAAAGTTTTGTTTGGGCCTGTTCACACTATCAAGCGCCACCCCAATAAATCTGTCGATGGGAAGTATCAGTCCGTAAATGCAAAATATCCTGAAAATATTGGCTGTTTCCAGGTATTCTGGTCCGCCAAGTATAAGTACAGCTTGCTCGGCAAAAATGAAACATATCAGCATCAATGGCATCAATAAAAAGGTCATACCTCCTGCATTTTCATAAAATATATGCTTAACAAGTGGAATATTTTTCTCAATACTTGCTTTAGACATGCCTGGAAAGGCCGTTGCGGCGAAACTCCTGAGGGGAATTTCAATAATTTCAGTCAACTTGAGCGGAATACTATAGAGTGCCACAGCTGTGGTTCCCAAAAAAGGGCTCAGCCCTATTATAAAGGTATCAGAACTTTTAAGCAAGTTGCTACCTATCAGTGTTCCGGTAGTATATTTACCAAAATCGAGTATGATGCGTATAGAACTTTTTGAGGTATTTACCATATACCTGATGCCATCCCAGTTGTAAACGCTTGCTATTATGGAACTTAATAAGTTGGTGCCTAAGTAAACGAGGATAATGGTGTTGATATCATAACGCATAAAAACGTTGATAAAAAGGAAAAGCATAAATCCACCAACATTGATAGCCCGCAGCCAAAGCATGGTATCAAAGCGCATTTTTGCTTGCAAAACGGATTGGGCATTGTTAAAGGAAAGGTTTAAAAATGCCAGGATCGGATACCAAATAAAAAACATTTCAAAGCCGGAAGAAGCAATTGACTCCGAATAAAGATTGTAAGCTAATAAGATAAGGCCAACAAGAAGCACTGTTGACACCAGGTTGATTGTGTTGTTCGAACCCATGAGCTCTTTGGCCTCATCCTTGTTCGCCCCGGATAAGAATCGAATCAGGGCTGTTCGTGTTATGCCAAAGCGCAGCATATCAATGAAATTCCCCATGGTGATGAAAAGGATCCACTCGCCAAATACATCTTGCGGCAATTGCCTGACAAGCAAAATGAAACTGAGGAAGCCAAATACGGCTACTAACCCATTGTTGGCCAGCGATAGAAAATTATTGCTGCCAAATATTTTGCTTATCGGATTTGCCACGGTTTAGGCTTGGTTGTCTTTTACTTGTATCCTGATTCTTGAGGGATAAGTTATGACATGCTTGACACGCTTCCAGGTTTTTTTATTCCGTTGGATCTTCATACCGGAAATAATTTCGTCAATAGCAAACTCATCTGCCTCGTTCAGGATTGTCAAAGGAGGTTCCCTTAGCACATCAGTTAAACTCTCAACGGCTAAGACATCTGCTTTTTCCCATTGACTTGATGCTTTGATTACCAACAGACTTACATCTACATTTTGCATCAATGTCATGGGGTAGGAGTGATACATGATGGAAGGCAATTCAAGCAAAATATAGTCGTAGTTATAATTTTCGCGGCGCAATACATTGCTTTGCATCAACTCTTGTAAATCCTTTACTTCCACAAAGTTGTCATTAATCTTGTAGGTATAGGAGAGATTATAATCTTCATCATAATCACTATCTGATTCATCTGATTTATAATTCAGCTGTAGCACTTTCTCTCCGTAAGTCCTGAGTTTATTGGCCACTTTATGGGCAATAAAAGTTTTACCAACCCCATCCTGTGTACTGAAAAATAAAATCAGATAAGGCTTTTGAGCGGGATACAGGGTATTGCGGTTAATACTCATTTTAATATTCTGTATAATCAACTCAATCAATCGATTGCTTACAAAAACCAAATCCTGCTGGTCATTGGCTGAGTCAATCAAAGGATAAGCCCCGGCAAGTTTATAACCCACCTTATTGGAAACCCTGTCGGGACTTTTTATTGAAGTGTCAAAATACTCCAGAACAAGAATGATAAATGCCACAAGGAATAGGCCAATCAGGAAGGCAGCAATTACCAGATATTTGGCCTTGGATGGCCTTGCTGTCAAGGGGAAAAATGGCGGATCAATTATTCTTATATTGGTAGCCATAGCCAGGTTTTGTTGGCGCATGAGGGCCAGATTTAAACTACGTAATAGTTCCAGGTAAGATTCCTCAGCTACTTTTATTTCACGCTCAATCCTTTTAAGCATGGCACCTAGTGGGGCAAATCGTTGATAGGTTCTGACGAAATCCATTTTTCGCCGCGAAAGCACAACCAAACTGGCTTTTGCTTCTTCATAAATAAGGGCATTTGTAAGCCATTCTTCCAATAAGGTTGCAATGGGCAGGCCTTGTGTGGAATGACTATAGAGATAGAGCTGATCAACATACAGTTTAATTTCATCACGCAATTGGTCTCCACGTAACCTGAGCTTTTGTATTTCGTCACCTATACGTTGGTCATAATCTTCTGCCAGCTCGTTGATGAGTATCCGCTCAGTAACATCGGCATATTCTTTTCGCCTTTGGTTGATCAGGTCACTTTTCAAATAGATACTATCACGCCGGGTAAGTTTTGTTTCCAACTCGCGCAAGGATGCAGATGATTGTGCCATTCTCACCTGTTCATTTTGGTAATACAGGTCAAGGTCTTCCTTTTGCGCAGCGATATACTTGGTTTGCTCGGCATAGTTGATAATGTTGTTTCGTTTGTTGAAACGAAGCAGCCTGTCTTCAGACGCCTGCAAACGGGCATCGGCTGAATCAACTTGTTCCCTGAAGTAACGTACAACCAGATCTGTTTGGTTGGCTTTTAGCAGTTTGTAATTCTTCACAAATACATCGGCAATAATCTTCAATGTTTGCTGACAAATACCAGGGTCATCAGAGGTATAAATCAACCTGACCAAATCGCTATTGGTAATCCTGAAGATTTGCAAGGAGTTTTGAATGGACTGAATGCTATAATGCCTGTTGGCACCCCAGTGTAACAACCCATAAATGAAGTTGGTATCACTTGAGTTATAATAATTTGTAAGATTTTGAATGGTCTTATCAAAATCTTCCTGCCTGACACCGCGTGGTTTTATGGGGTCCTTTTCGATGGTGACGCCTTCGATATGCAGGCTAAAGTTTTCATCATCAGTAAAAAATGATGTTTCGCCCAAGGTGCCGTGCTGAGCCGGCTCATAAATATATGATTCATCTTCAAAATCTTCATATTCCTCATTCACAACTTTTGAATCAACTTGGTTGGATGAAGCTGAGGCAGTTTCTGAGATTGTAAGTTGTTGTCCTACGGTAAGGTTTTGATTGGTCAAATTATTTAGTTCCCTGAGTTTGGCTATGCTTACCCCATATCTTTTAGAGATGGTAAAAAGCGTTTCACCGGGTTGGACAGTATGATAAGTCTGCGTTGCATTAGAAGCAGGTGCACTATCGCGACTGAGGCCGGTAGCTGGCGTAAATTCGTCATTTCCATTCAGACCATTGAGTTCTTGTGCTGCACGATTCCTGCGGCGGTTCATTTCGCGTTCCAGCGATCGGATTTCGCGTTCCAATGAACGGATTTGCTCTTCTTTTTCGCGTTGCACACCCGATTTCCCATATTTAACCACCATATCTTTGACATGCTTGGGAATCAATTTCTGCAGCTTATCATAATTTTCATTGGAGATGTATTGTCGGTTGTATGATTCTAGTGAAAGATTCTGAGCAAGTAGCATAATAGAAGCTTCGACAATGGTTTGGCGCGAATTGATCAGGTTGATCATATTGTCGAATTGTGCGCTGGTGCTAAAAAAGTCGGTGGGGCGTTGGGCGGTGGATTCGATTGAATAGCCGGTGGTTACCCCAGTATAGATAACGGTTTCAGAATCATAGACCTTATCCTGGTTTCTCGTGAGGTAATAAACAATTATTGCCAGCAGCAAAGGAATTGCAATCAATAGAACAATGTTCTTTGTAAATATGCGTATGAATTGGGCTATGTCCATAATTTATGTTCTAGCGTAAGACATTGATTAGGTTGAACTGAATTCCCGTTAATATTTCAAGAAATTGATAGTTTTTTGAGAATTCGGAGATGGCTTGCTGATACTCAATAGCTCCCCTTGTTTGTATTTCCTTTAAGCGTGTATATTCTGAAGGGGCTATCTCCCCATTAAGGAACTGGTTTTGTGCCATCTGCATCTGGATCATGGTGAACTTTTGATAATCATTGTAAATGCGGATGTAATTCTGCCACTGAATCATCATATTGTAGTAGTCAACCACGAGGTTTTCAACAAACATGCGGTTAATATCCCTTTGAGCAAAAGAAATCTCTATCCATTTCTTTTGCTTGTTGATGCGGTTTCTGCGATCGACCAGCGTTGCAAAAGGAAATCTTATGTAAAAGCCGACTGCGTAATTGTCACGAATTGATTCACT
>CAYTUA010000490.1:0-4933 GCA_964440855.1 uncultured Lentimicrobiaceae bacterium | reverse complement strand
CTTTTTTCACTAATTTTTAGCTTTTTCGTAGCATCAATCGGCCTTTCCCAAATCTACGAGCCCGACGGACTTCGCATGCCCGGCACCTGGAACGAATGGCAAAACGAACAAAATATGGGCGGCCCCTTTGACCTGCTGAAAAACAATGACGGCACCGCTCGCTGGCAAACAACTTTTCAATTTAGCGGCACCACCGGACAGCAGCAATTTAAGTTCGCCAGTACCAGCTTCGGCGATGTGTGGGGAAACCAATGGGCCGGAAATACAGCCGTTCCGCTCAACCAGCTTGCCAGCTTTACTTACGGTACCCCTTCCGACCCGGACAACAGCATCAGCCTGAACCAAAACAACTGGTACACCGTGGTTTTTGAAGACAATGGATATGAGGACAGCCGCGCCATATTCATGGAAACAACCAACGAACCGGTCGAAATTGTATCTATCTTGCAAGACCCGCTGATTGTTGGTGTATCTGATATGGTCACCATTACAGCCAATTTGTCCGGCAATGCTTCTTCCGAAGAGCAATTCTTCCTGCGCTGGACCACCAACGACTGGGAAACAAGCAACTTAACCAGTATGACTGGAACGGGAGCAAGCCGCACAGCCGATATCGCGCCACAGGAATCGGGCGTGGTGGTGGAATACTATGTGCTGAGTACGGTGGTGGACAATCCCGCAACGGATACCGATTTGTACAGCCTGCGCCTGAACAACAACAACGGCAGCAACTACAGCTATACCGTTGACCAGGATTTCGAATGCGGCGATTTTGTGGGTTTGGTAGGCAGCAACCCCGCTTTTCCCATGCACGACCAGCCGGTAACCGTTTTCTTTAATGCCGCTTTCGGCAATGGCGGACTGTTTGATTTTGAAGACGATATCTATGCCCATACCGGCGTTATCACCAACCTCAGCAGCGGCCCCACCGACTGGAAATACGTGAAAACCGAATGGGGCGAAAATACCCCCGAAACCAAACTCAGCCGCGTTGACGACAACCTCTACAGCATCACCTTCAACAATCCACGTTTGTATTACGGTGTGCCTGCCGCAGAAACCATTCAGCGCCTTGCTTTTGTGTTTCGCAGTGGCGAAGAGCAGGAGGGAGGCTACTACCTGGAGCACAAAAATGCCGACGGCTCCGATATTTTTGTGGATGTGTATGCCGCCGCCCTCCATGTGAAATTCATCAGCCCTTCGGCACGCGACCCGCTCGCCAGCCCCAATACGGTTTTGCCCGTTTGTGTGGAAGCCCTCCAGAATACAGGCCTCAGCCTCTTTATCAATGACGAATTGCTGGTGGCCGACAACAGCCAATCGCTCTCTTATCCGCTGGTGCTGCAGGACTACGAGCCCGGCACCCATTGGCTCAAAGCCGTCGCCACGGCCGAAGGTGCTCAGGTGCGCGATTCGGTGTTGATCTATTTGCGGGGGCCCGTGGAAGTGGCCGAACTGCCCGAAGGTGCTTCCAACGGCATCAACTACAACAGCAATACCTCCGTTACCCTGGTGCTGCCCGATCCCGCCGGACAAAAAAACTTCGCCTTCGCCATTGGCGAATACAGCAACTGGCTGCCAACCGATCAAAATTATATGAAACAAACCCCCGATAGCAAACACTTCTGGGTGACCCTCGACGGGCTGCAATCGGGAAAGGAATATGCTTTTCAGTATTTTATCGATGGCGAACTCAAGCTGGCCGATGCCTATGCCGAAAAAATCCTCGACCCCTGGAACGACCGCTGGATTCCGACTTCCACCTATCCCGGCCTGAAGCCCTATCCCTTTGACAAAACCACCGGCATCGTCAGTGTTTTTCAAACAAACAGACCGGCCTACAACTGGAACATCACCGATTTTGTGCCTCCTGCCGTGAACGAAACGCAGTCGGATTTGCTGATTTATGAATTGCTGCTGCGCGATTTCGACGAGGCCCAAAATATCCATGCTGCCAAAGAACAACTGCCTTATCTGAAAGCATTCGGTGTGAATGCCATACAGCTGATGCCCATCATCGAATTTGATGGCAACGAAAGCTGGGGCTATGCACCTAATTTCTTCTTCGCCACCGACAAATACTACGGCACCCACAAAGCCTACAAGGAATTTATCGATGCCGCCCATGCGCTGGACATGGCCGTAATCCTCGATATTGTGCCCAACCATGCCTTTGGTGGCAATCCCATGGTGCAAATGTACTTCGACCCCAATGCCGGCGAATTTGGCCAGCCTGCCGGCAACAACCCCTGGTTCAATCCGGTAGCTACCCACCCCTTTAGCGTGGGCTACGATTTCAACCATGAAAGTCCCTTTACCAGGCAGTTTTTTAAAGAAGTGTTTGAATACTGGCTCACCGAGTTCAAGGTGGATGGCTTCCGCATCGACCTCTCCAAAGGGCTTACGCAAACCAATTCGGGTGGCGATATGGGTGCCTGGAGCGCTTACGACCAAAGCCGCATCAACATCCTGACCGATTATTACAACCACATCAAGGCGGTGAATGCCAATGCCTATGTGATTCTGGAACATTTTGCCAACAACGATGAGGAAACCGTTTTGGCCAATACCGGCATGCTGCTCTGGAGCGCCATGCACGAGCGCTACAAGCAGTTGGGTATGGGATGGGCCGACAATTCCAATGTGAGCTGGGCACACCACAGCAGCCGCGGATGGAACTACCCCAACCTGATTGACTATATGGAAAACCACGACGAGGAACGGATGCTGTTTGAAGCCATCAGCTATGGCAATGCGGCCGGTGATTACGATATCAAAGACACAATTACGGCCCTGCGCCACCAGGAACAAGCCATCGTGACCTTTATGGGCATTCCCGGCCCCAAAATGCTGTGGCAGTTTCAGGAAATGGGCTACGACTACAGCATCTTTTACGGTGGCGACCGCCTCGCACCCAAGCCACCGCGCTGGGACTATATGGAGCAGCCGGCACGCGAAAAACTGAACCGCGTAATGGGCGCCATGGCCGCTTTGCGCAAAACCGATGCCTTCCGCTTTGGTAGCTTTACGCACGATCTGGATGGCAATGGCAAGCGCATGTGGTTCACCCACAGCAGCATGGATGTTGTTATTGCAACCAATATGGGTGTTGAAGGTTTTGATATGGCTCCCGGCTTTTCAAAGGCAGGCAACTGGTACGACTACTTCAGCGGCGAAAGCATCAACATCACCGACCCCGTTGGGCACAGCTTCTATTTTGAACCCGGCAGCTACCGCGTGTTTAGCAGCGAGCCCATGCCAAAGCCTTTTCATGAACTGACGGTAAAAGTGGTGGACAAGCAAACGCAAAACCCCATCAGTGGCGTGTATGTGAGCCTCGAAGTGGGCGGCAGCCGCTATACCGATGCCGATGGCAACAGCAGCTTCCTCGCTTTTCCGCAATCGTTTGTGGTAAAGGCAGAAAAATTCAGTTATTTCCCTGTATCGACCTCTGTAACAGTGGAAGACAACACCAGCATCACCCTCGAAATGGAGTTTGATGCCAGCGATGCGGGCGAAATAAATGCCCAAAATCCCATCCGGTTTTATCCCAACCCGGCCCAAAGGCAACTGACAATCGAAAAAGCAAGTGGCTATATACTAAGTATATACAACCTGCAAGGCCGGCTGATGCTGCAACAGCAGCTGCAAACCGACAACGAAAACCTAGAGTTGCCGGCCCTAAAACCCGGTATGTATATACTTCGTCTATCTGATGAACAAAATGCCCTCACAAGGCGTTTGGTCATTCATTGATAAACATTTGACAAAAAAATATTTTTGACAATTATTTATAAACAATCTATTTTAGCAGCGGAAATTAAAACAGAAATTAACCAACTAAAAAATGAATGAGATGAGAAAATCAGTTACCTACACGTTGTTAATGCTTCTGCCTTTTATTGGAATAGGCCAACCAATTATAGACGGGAGCTTTGACGGATCATCAGTTTGGGGCACAGCCATCGGAACAAATGCAACAGAAGGTTGGAACGATGCTGATGCCAAAGAATTGTACATGACTAGTGATGACACTTATGTATACTTTGGTATATTAGTTAATGTCAGACGCTGGTATAATGCTGCAGTAGCCA
The DNA here is from genome assembly GCA_964440855.1 of uncultured Lentimicrobiaceae bacterium. Classification (GTDB taxonomy): domain Bacteria; phylum Bacteroidota; class Bacteroidia; order Bacteroidales; family F082; genus CALAZZ01. The sequence continues at coordinate 839 of CAYTUA010000490.1, read as the reverse complement.
TAAACACTGGTTCAGCTGGGAGTAGCACTGACCCATGGGGTCGGAATGTAGTTTGGAATCACGCAAATACTCCGGACGTTCATATCAGAATTGACTTTAACGGAAATAGTGGCAATGGATATGCCGAATTGCGTACTTGGAATGGGTCAAGTTGGGTTCAAAGTGCAATAGCCATAACTGAGTACGCAAGCAATATTAATTCAAGTGTTAATGACAATGACTTGCAAACCGATCGTTGGTTTGAGATTCGTATTCCCCGCTCGGATTTTGGAAGCGCAGACAAGCTTGATGTTCAATTTGCCATTTTAGGAAATAATAATGATAACGGTAATTTTAACTCTATACCACATGATAACCAACAAGGTGATTGGAATCAGCAAACTACACTATCCAATTTCGTTTTAAATAATTACATCACTATCAGATCTGATCAAGGGGGAGACTGGGATAATGCTGCTACGTGGATAGGAGTAGTGCCGTCTGCATCACATATTGTTCACATTGATCATAACATTACCCTTAACCAGAACGCAACAGTGTCTGCATTGATTATTGCAGATCCCAATGTTCTTACAATAAATGCTGGCCAATCATTAACAATAAATGGTGCACTCACCAATAATACAACTGAAGGAATCATCATAAAATCCCCCACAGACTCGCACAATGCTGCCGGTTCATTGATTTTTGGTTCACTTGCTGGCACAGGCACATTAAAAGCCGAAAGGCACATACTTGCTTATTCTGGCAATGCCAATGGCTGGCACCTGATAAGTTCTCCAATAAATAGCCCCAATATTGATGACGACACAAATCTAACACCGATTGAAGGGGATGAT
>CAYTUA010000489.1:0-4962 GCA_964440855.1 uncultured Lentimicrobiaceae bacterium | reverse complement strand
AATAGACTTGGTAGTTTACAAAATAGAAATCCCCGATCAACTCCCGGAGATATATCAAAAAGTTGCCGAAAGGTTCAAGAACAACAATTCGACATTGAGGATTGAGGAATTTTCCAGCCGAAGGAAGGTTAAACCTCACATATACACGGTTTTGCAGCTAATCAACAAAACGTTTATCGATATATACGGATTCACACCATTCGACCAGAAGGAAATGGATGACTTTGCCAACCGTTATCTTTACCTGATTAATCCGAAGTTTATAAAAATTGTCCTGAATGAGCACAACGAAGTTGTAGGCACCATCATTGGCATGTCAGACATCAGCAAAGGGATACAGAAAGCCAAAGGACGGCTGCTCCCATTTGGGTTTATCCCTGTCCTCGTTGCCGGACGCAAATCGACGCAGCTCAACCTGTTGTTGGGTGCCGTTGACCCACGATATCAGGGCCGTGGCTTAGAGGTTTTAATGGGCATTAAGATGATTGAATCGGCCAAAGCCAAAGGAAAAACAATAATCGACTCGCACCTGGAACTGGAAACCAACACCAAAGTAAGGGCCGAAATGGAACGAATGGGTGGTGTGGTGTACAAGCGATACAGAATTTTTGAAAAGTTCATTGTTTAACAAGCGGATACTTATACAAGCAGGGTGTTTCGCGCTTACACTATTCGTGTATCAATAGCTATCAAACAGCAAAGCCCCGGCAGCAGCAAAAAAACTACCTTTGCATCTCAAACCAAACTGAAAATGAATACAGCAACTACAAATACAGCGGAAAAACGCATTCGTGTGGGTATCTCACACGGCGATTTTAATGGTATTGGTTATGAGGTTATTATAAAAGCATTTGCAGATAACCGCATGCTCGAATTGCTCACACCCATCATTTACGGGCATTCACGGGTGGCTTCCTTTCACAGGAAGAACACACCGGCAGGCGACTTCAATTTCAACCTGGTGAAGGATGCACGGCAGGCACATCCCAAAAGGGTGAATATTGTTAACTGCACTGAGAACGATTTAAAAATCGATCTGGGACAGTCCACCCCACTTGCAGGCGAGGCTGCCTACCAGGCTTTGGAAATGGCTGTTGCTGATTTGAAAGAGGACAAAATAGATGTGCTTGTAACGGCGCCTATCAACAAACAAAATATTCAATCGGGCCATTTTTACTTCCCCGGCCATACAGAATACCTTGCCGAGCGTTTTGGCAAAAAAGAGCCGCTGATGCTCATGGTTTGGAACGATTTGCGTGTTGGCACCATCACAGGACATATGCCGCTGAAAGAGGTTGCCCCAACCCTTAGCATAGAGTAGATTTTAAGAAAACTGCGCATTTTAAACGAAAGCCTGCAAATGGATTTTGGCATCCGTAAACCCAAAATTGCCCTGTTGGGACTAAACCCCCACGCAGGAGATGGCGGATTGCTGGGCTCCGAAGAAAATGATATCATTATACCTGCCATCCAAAAAGCCAAAGACGAGCAAATACTAAGCTTTGGGCCTTTCCCCGCTGATGGATTCTTTGGGTCAAGCAGTTGGAAAAAATTTGATGCCGTGCTGTCGATGTATCACGACCAAGGCTTGATTGGTTTTAAAAGTATTGCCTTCGAAGGCGGTGTAAACTACACGGCCGGACTGGAGTACGTGCGCACTTCCCCTGCCCATGGTACTGCCTACGAAATTGCAGGTCAAAATCTGGCTTCGGCCTCTGCTTTCAGGCAGGCCGTGTATTTGGCCGTGGACGTTTATAAAAACAGAAGCAGCCACAAAGAGTTGATAAACAATCAACTGGCAAATGAAAACAACAACAGGTAAAACAGGCTTAAATTCGATTAAGAACTACCAGCATATATTTGTTTCCAATGTTTTCCGTTTACTACAGATTACTAAATTAATAAAATGAACCACCTTCCCTATTCTATTCCTGAAATCTCCGAAATCGTCCGTGGGAAAATAATCGGCCATCATGGCGGTGATAGGGTTATCCGCGATATACTGATTGATAGCCGACAATTGATTTCTGTGCGCGAGTGTTTGTTTTTTGCCTTGGTAAGCCCACGAAACGACGGGCATAAGTTTATTGGCGAATTGTACAACAAAGGCCTCCGCGTGTTTGTGGTCAGCAAGCCCCAGTCAACCAATGTCTATCCCGAAGCCAGCTTTATAGAAGTTGATAATACACTGACAGCCTTGCAAGCCCTCGCTGCTGAGCACAGGCAAAAATTCAATATCCCTGTTATCGGCGTAACCGGTAGCAATGGCAAGACCATTATCAAGGAATGGCTTTTTCAATTGCTTAGCCCCGACCGGGTGATTATCCGCAGCCCAAAAAGCTACAATTCACAAATTGGTGTGCCTTTATCCGTTTGGCAAATGGATGAGCAACACCAACTGGCTATTTTTGAAGCCGGCATATCCGAGCCTGATGAAATGGATAAGCTGCAGCAAATCATCAAACCCAATATCGGGCTGTTCACAAATATAGGGCAGGCCCACGACGAAAATTTCATTCAGGGCAACCAAAAAGTAGGCGAAAAACTCAAGCTGTTCACCAAAGTAGATACGCTTGTATATTGCCTCGACCATGCGCAAATACAAAATGTTATTATCCGTTCGGAGATACTGCACACCATCAAACCCTTTACATGGAGCACAAAAGTGCCAGCCGATTTGCTGATCACCGAAACGCAGAAAAGCGGGCAATCTACTGTTCTTAAGGGGTTTTACAAAGAAACAGAAATAGAAATAAGCATCCCGTTTAGCGACAAGGCAAGCATTGAAAATGCTTCCCATTGCTGGGCCATGCTTTTGCATTTGGGTTATGACAATGAAGTGATTAATGAACGCATGCACAGCCTGACCCCCATTGCCATGCGCCTCGAGTTGAAAGAAGGCATCAACAATTGCACCATCATCAACGACTCCTACAACTCCGATGTGAATGCCCTCAGCATTGCGCTTGATTTCCTGAACCAGCAAAACCAGCACAGGCAAAAAACGCTTGTGTTGTCCGATATTTTACAAAGTGGCCGCAACGAAATGGACTTGTACGAACAAATAGCTGAGTTGATTGTGCAAAAGGGCGTGGACAAATTGATTGGGATTGGCCCTTCCATCAGTCGCCAAGCCGGAAAATTTTCCATCGACAAGCAATTTTTTGCCACTACAGACGAGTTTATCAGCCAGTATCCGATAGCCACACTCAGCAACCAATCCATCCTACTGAAAGGCGCCAGGGTATTTGAATTTGAGCGTATTAGCAACCTACTGCAACAAAAAGCACATGAAACGGTACTCGAAATCAACCTCAACCACCTGATCAGTAACCTGAACTATTTCCGTACAAAAATGGACAAGGACACCAGGCTCATGGCGATGGTGAAGGCCTTTGGTTACGGAAGCGGTAGTTTTGAAATTGCCAATGTGTTGCAGTTTCATCATGTGGACTACCTGGCTGTGGCCTATGCCGATGAAGGCATCGAGCTGCGCAAGGCTGGCATCACAACCCCCATCATGGTGATGAGCCCCGAGGAGAATGGCTTTGATGCCATGATCAAGCACCAGTTGGAACCTGAAATATTCAGCTTCAGAATATTGGAACTACTTGAAGAAACCATCAGCAGAACAGCATTGCCGAAAAATAAACCAGTGAAGATACACCTTAAACTGGAAACTGGCATGCACCGCCTTGGTTTTTGCGAAGCAGATGTGCCTGAGCTCATCAAGCGGATTCAGGCCAATCCCATGTTGCGTGTGCAAACAGTATTTTCTCACCTGGCAGCAAGCGACCGACCCGAGTTTGATGATTTTACGCATAGCCAAATTGCGCTTTTTGAAAAGCTGAGCAATCAAATTACAGCTGCATTCCCATACAGGGTGAACCGGCATATCCTGAACTCTGCAGGCATCAGCCGGTTCCCGCATGCACACTATGATATGGTTCGTTTGGGAATAGGGCTTTATGGAGTTCCATCCACAAAAGAAGAGCAGGACAAACTGGAAACAGTTATTTCGCTTAAATCAACCATTTCGCAGATTAAGGAAGTGCCTGTAAATGAAAGCATCAGCTACAACCGAAGTGGTTTTACCAAAAGACATTCGCTTATTGGGGTGGTACCGATTGGTTATGCCGATGGGCTTTTCCGCAAATTGGGCAACGGCAAGGGTGTGCTGTATGTGAATGGGCAGGCGGCCCCTATTATTGGTGATGTTTGCATGGATATGTGCATGATCGACCTGACAGATGTAACAGCAGATGAAGGCGACACCGTGGTAGTATTTGATGCCGAAAACCCTATCAGCCAAATAGCTACCGCTGCCGACACCATTCCTTACGAAATACTTACAAGGATTTCGCGGCGGGTGGAGCGGGGTTATTTTCAGGAGTAAGGTAAAAAGGGTTATTTTGATACCGCTTTTGGTGTTACCGATGGCTTTATGGGGTCCACTTTGGGTTTTGGTTTTTCAAAGGCAAATGCGGCGGGGAAAACTTCCTCCTGGCTGGGTTAGGCTCAGGCCTTGCGCTTGTGTTTAAGATTATGTATCTTTGCAGGATACTTGTGTAAGTTTACTATCTACAACACAATAAAATGAAGCAATTGACCTTAAATATAATTGAAAGCAAATACCAAGCCTTCCTTGACTTGATAAGAACCTTGGATTATGTGGAAGTACCGGAGGTTGATAATGAATCAATGGATGAACTGCAGAACAGTTTCAACGAGGTTCAGCAAATGAAAAATGGTGAGATTGAGAAACAAACTGCCGAGGATTTTTTAAATGGGCTATAAGGTTTATCCAACCCCTACTTTCAAGCAGTCTTTCAAGAAGCTACACAAGAAATACCCTTCCCTAAAGGCTGATCTGCAAAAATTGGTGGCATTGCTCTGTGATCAACCGCAAACCGGCATTCACCTTGGATTTGGTATTTATAAAATCCGATTGGCCATTTCGTC
>CAYTUA010000488.1:0-4500 GCA_964440855.1 uncultured Lentimicrobiaceae bacterium | reverse complement strand
GCGCATATCGCCAAGCAACACATCCCAAAAGCCGATTATGCGGCCTCCGATTTGTGTTTCTTTGCGCTTCACATACACGGTGATGTCTTTGCGGGTTGTATCTTCGTAAACGATGCCCCCCTCACTATCGAAACCCCTGAATTTTTGAAAAATGGTTATCACGCCCACATAAGTACCATCGGGCTGACGTTGCAAATCGCTTACATATTCTATTTTGAACCATTCTATCTCAACCCGGTCGTAATTCAAGCGCATCAGCCGTTCCAGATATTTGCGAACCGAATAGTAATTCACTGTTGGGCTGGCAATGGAGGACACGCCAATTTCGGCACCCTGCATAAACAATTCTTCGGCCCTGTCGATCACGCGGTTGGCTTCGCTCCAGGGTGTAGATTTACTCCCAACTATACTGATATATTTGCTTAGGTCGCGCACTTTTTCAAGTGCCAGGCTGTCGATGGCCTGCTTGCGTTCAGGGCTGATATGGTCTTGGGCTAAAATAGCTGTCGATGTGAACAGACCGAACAAAAGGGATAGGATTACATATTTCTTTTTCATGGGATTTCTTATTTTTTGATGAGTTCCAATTCAATAATCTTGCCATTGGCATCGTACTTTACCTGCTCGATCCTGTTGCTGTAAACTTTTTGATCCTTAAGGTAATCCAGGTATTTGCGTATGGTTGTTGGGCGGTCATAATCGTTAAAGCCACCGGCCTGGCTTATAATAATCAAAACAGGCACGTCGGGTGTGGCAAATAACTGCAGGGCTTGGGCAATTCTTTCATTTGAGCTGTTAAAATCGGGGGCACCTGCAACTGCAATAAAATGGTTCTCGATGGGTGCATACCTGGCAGCTTCAGCACGTTGTCGTTCTTCTTCGGCACGCCGCAAGCGCTCTTCTTCGGCTTTGCGCTCAGCCTCAGCCCTTTCGCGGGCCAACTTATCCTCAACCAAATCGAGCAAACGCAATACCTCTTCGTCCTGAAGGTTCCACGATTTTATGGTATTAAACCTGGTTTCCTTTTGATCCAGTGACCAATCCGTCTGGTCATTCAAAATAGCAGTAAGGTCACGAGTGGCCTGATCAACACGGGCAGCATATTCAGCTGCGGCCTGTTCACGAGCCAGTTTTTTCTTGCTTTTGCAACCTGTGTTTCCGCCAAGGCCTATAGCCGCAATCAACAGGATGAGCCCAATGCGGCCCAATTGACGCATCATTTGTTTCTTCTTCATAATACAATTCTGATTTAATGATATTTCCTTTAACTCTTAAAGCGCAAAATTATTTAAAAAATATCGATTTTTTTGAAATTTTCACACTTCTTCCGCTCACAACATGTCTTTCCGTATTTTTGACCCTTGCAAAAACATTACAACATACCGGTTTTTCTACCTGAGATGGCATGCCCCTTTCGGTGCATCTATTGTGATCAGCATAAAATCACCGGCAAAAACAAACTTCCTGATGCATCCGATGTGCGGCAAACCATTGAATCGCATCTGAAAACCATGCCTGCCACAGGTGCCCATATTGAAGTGGCATTTTTTGGAGGCAATTTCACGGGATTGCATGTGGATAACCAAAAAAAATACCTGGATATCGCCCAGGAATATCTTTTGGATAAAAGAATACAAGGAATAAGGCTAAGCACCCGACCTGATTATATAGATGCCCGAAAACTGGACTTGCTAAAACAATACGGTGTTACAACCATTGAACTTGGCGCTCAATCACTTGATGACAAAGTGCTTGAACAATGCGGGCGTGGCCATACGCTTGCCGATGTTGTTCAAGCATCCAAACTTATCCGGCAGACCGGGATTTATCTGGGCCTGCAAATGATGATAGGCTTGCCGGGGGATACGCTTGAAAAGGCTATGCTTACAGCAAAAAAAATTGTAGCCCTCGGAGCCACTGAAAGCCGTATTTACCCCTGCCTGGTAATCAAAGGCACCTCCCTGCAAACCCTGTTTGAGCAGAGCAAATACCACCCGCTGAGCATAGAAGAGGCTGTTGCCTGGTCGGTTCAGCTGCTGCTGTATTTTGAAGCACATGGTGTAAAGGTAATCAGGATTGGCCTGCACCCCTCGGCTGAACTTGAGGCTGATGGATTGGTGGCAGGCCCTTACCACAGGGCCTTTAAAACATTGGTGTTAAGTGAAATATGGGCGCAACAATTTAAAAACTACAGTTTGTGGCCGGCATCTGATGGTGTATTGATTCAGGTGGCCCCTCATGAAATTAACTTTGCCGTTGGTTTTGAAGCCAAAAACAAAAAGACCATCCAACAAAAATACCGCTATGTAAAATTCATTTCCAACTCTTCTTTATCCGGACGACATTTTCACATCAGTAGCTTAGCAAAATGATCATCATTGCATCATACAATATTCCGGAAGAAGCCAAAGCCAGGCTGAAATCATTGGGAAAACTTGCGCTGCTCCAACCACAGACAGGTGTTTACAAAAGTATTGCAAGCCATCCGGATATATTCTTCTGCCAAGGCCCTGACTGTCTTTTTGTGTCACCTGCCATTCCCGAAGCTGTGTCAGGCGAGCTGCAAGTTTTTCCCCTTTGCAAAGGCATCAAGCCCCCTGATGGAGTTTATCCGGGCTCAGCACGCTACAACGCGGTGATGGCGCATGGCATGTTTATACACAAGCTGAATATTTCTGATCCTGCTTTATTACAAGCAGCCAAAGATCTAGAGCAGATCCATGTAGCACAGGCCTATACACGCTGTAACCTGCTTTGCCTGAGCAACACCCATTTTATCACTTCCGACAAAGGCATCGAAAAAACCCTGTTGGCTCATGGCAAGCATGTATGTTATATTAATCCCCGGCAGGTTTCTCTCAGCGGGCATCCACATGGATTTTTTGGCGGTGCTTGTGGCCTGTTCGGACAAACCCTTTATTTGTGCGGCAGCTTGAGCAATTTATCGGAAGCCGAAGCATTAATCAACTTTCTATCTGACTGCGGGTGGGCGCTCGTCGAACTATACCAAGGGCCGATAATAGATGTTGGATCAATCTTGTTTGTAAAGGACCAATAAAAGGCTTAGTTAAATGAAGTGGAAAAGGCGGTATAATTTTACCCATATACGCTACATTTATGGATTAGTAGGTTTTATAAGAAAGAATAGTTTTATTTTTGAGGATTGAAATCAACAAAACCTTTATGGATTCTTTTTTTTCAATTGAAACAATTACCGAGTTAACTGCTTCACAGTGGTTCATCATCATGCTGATTTGTTTGTTTTTTGTGGCTGTACTTTCACTCTTTTACATACACCGCAGAAATAACCTGAAGAGAATGGACGCACTAAAAGAACAACTTGAATTGCAGTTGCACAGCCAAGGGGTTCAGCAGGACGAAAGAATGCAGCGTTTTAAGGACGGGTTGCACAATCATTTAAATGAAATATCCACGCGACTCAATGCCACGGAAAACAAAGTGAGTGCTTTGGCCAATTTGTTTTATGAATACGCCAATGAGCCTGAAGAGGCGCATGAGAAAAAAAAAGAAAGCACTGACAAATCAACGGAGCATCAACAAGAATCGGATAATTAAGAGAAGTCATGCGTTCATTTCGCAAAGAAAACGGTTTTCGGTCTTCATGATCAATCGTTTAAGTGGGGCTTATTGCTTGAGTGGGGATGTTCTTGGCAAGCGGGCTTTGGTTGAACGCAATGTTTTAAATTCATGCAGTTCCACTTCTTCCAGCATCAAATCAATATTTTTCTCCTTGTTGGTGTCCACCAGATAAGCCATCATCACTTGGGGTATTTGCTTGATCCGCTTAATAGTTTCCGCCAGTTTTTCGTCAGACAGAATGTTGCGTATAATCAAAAAATAATCCGTTTGAATTGATAAACGGGTAAATACATGACCACTGCTTCGGTTACCAATCAGGTTGTAAACATTCAGGTTTTCGCCGGCATCGTAATAGTAAAAAGGGAAGCGTGGGATTTCGCCTTCAATACCAGGCAATTCTATGTCATCCAGCTTGCTAAAATCAGTTTTGAGGTTTTCGTTCAGGTACCATGCCAACTTGTAATCCCGGTGGGTGGTATTGATACCGATAATATGGATATCGTCAAAAGGATCTACTTTTAATATTTTTCGCTTGGGTGTCACAGCTATAATTTTTGCTAAGGTAGTTAAAATGCCATTGACATTTCGTAAAAAACATGCGCAAAAAAAGCAGTTTCTTATCCGTTAGGTTCAGGCTGAATGAGGTTCAGGCTTTTCTCGGCGGCGCGCTGTTCGGCACCCTTGATGGAAAAATCCCTGGCTTTGCCAAAAGCTTTCTCATCAATATAAACCACCACCTCGTATTGCTTGCTGTAGCCTTCGCCCAGCTCATTCACCATTCTAAAATCAAGTGACTTTTTCTCCTTTTGCGACCACTCAATCAATTTGCTTTTAAAATTGCTTTCGCTTTTCTCGAGCGTATCCATATCGATATGCAGCTCAATTATTCTGGCCACCACA
>CAYTUA010000487.1:0-6927 GCA_964440855.1 uncultured Lentimicrobiaceae bacterium | reverse complement strand
ATACCTGATTCATTGTGAATCAGGTATTTTTGTTTAATTCATTTGGCTAAATGAAGACGCAAAAAACCAAAGTCGTTTTTTTTGGTACCCCAGCATTTGCCGTTGCCCAGCTTGATGCCATCTGTCAGGCTGGATTTCCTGTTGTTGGGGTTGTAACAGCAGCTGACAAACCGGCAGGTAGGGGCAAAAAGCTTACTGCTTCGGCAGTGAAACAATACGCCCTGGCAAATAATTTACGCGTCTTCCAGCCTGAGAAGTTAAAAGATCCCCATTTCATTGCACAACTAAAAGCACTGGATGCTGATGTGTTTGTTGTGGTTGCTTTCAGGATGTTGCCAAAAGAGATATGGCAAATGCCCCCGCAAGGCACTTTTAACCTGCATGCATCGCTGTTGCCCCAATATAGGGGTGCAGCACCCATCAACAGGGCTATTATGAATGGAGAAACCGAAACAGGGCTCACCACCTTTTTTATTGATGAAGAAATTGATACCGGTCATATTATTTTACAAACATCGGTGGCCATAGGCCCTGAAGAGGATGCAGGAAGCCTGCATGACCGCATGATGGAGGCCGGCCGCAGCCTGGTTGTTCAAACACTCGAAATGATCAGCACCGGCAAGGTGAAAATAGTTCAGCAACAGGACCTTTCACCAAACATCCAACGCAAGCAAGCCCCAAAGCTTTTTCGAAACGATTGCAAAATTGATTGGCAATTACCGCTACAAACCATTCACAACCACATCCGTGGACTTAGCCCCTACCCTGCCGCTTTTACGGTTTTCCACAACGAATCAGGTGAAGAATATGAAGTGAAGATTTTATCCGGACATATTGAATTGTCGCCCCACAAATACCCCCCTCAACTGCTACTTTCTGACAACAAGAAATCTATAAAGGTTTGCCATCGGCAAGGGTTTTATCATATTGATCAATTAAAGTACCCGGGCAAGAAAAACATGCGCACAGCCGAATTTTTGAATGGATTCACCCTTACTGGGCGATGGATTGTAAGTTGAATGAAGCCCATATGCCAAGCTGCAAACAGGTTCAAAAAGTTGTAAAAGACCTTTGAAACCCGCAATTTTATTAACAATTAGGTGGTTTTATCAACATTTTTTTTGGTTTTTTTGATTTACACTTGCATTTTAAAGTAGAACCTTTATATTTGTACGGTTTTCAACCAATTTTCAAACTAAAATCCAGTAAAATGAACAAAGCTGAATTAATTGATGCAATGGCTGCAGAAGCCAATTTGACCAAAGCAGATGCAAAAAAAGCATTAGATGCATTTGTTAATGCCACAACCAAAGCCTTGCAAGGCGGTGATCGCGTTGCGCTCGTAGGATTTGGTTCTTTTTCAATTACCAAAAGGGCCGCCCGCAAAGGCCGTAACCCACAAACAGGTAAGGAAATAAGCATTGCTGCAAAGAAAATTGTTAAGTTTAAAGCAGGAGCTGAACTTTCAGGTGCTGTAAAATAGCTATTTTTTACGCAGTTAAGAAAAACGTCCCATCTGCGATAGGCAGATGGGACGTTTTTTTATTGCCATAAGGTCATGGCACATTGCGCGCTTGCTGCGCTATTGTATATCAACACATTTTCTTCCAGTATTCATCAATGAAAAATCTGTATGGCAATTTGGCATCCTCTCCGGCATAATCTACCCCAATGCGGCTGGTTTGGATAATGGAATCTGGCTGAATTCCATCAACCTCCTTTTCAATCCAAATTTCATTACTATTGAGGTCTATTCCATTGTGCTTCATAGAAATACCCATTGCCTTACTGAACTTTCCCGGTCCATTTATAACCATTTTTTTTTGGCTGCTGAGTCCGAGCCTGTCGCGCATGGTTTCCAAATTGGTCAAAGGTAACACACCCCTTACTAATACTGCATGCGGCGTTTCATTGGGGCCTGTAACCACATTGAAGAGCTTGTGTATGCCATAACAAAGATACACATAGGCCCTGCCACCAGCTTCGTACATTATAGAGGTGCGGGAGGTTAGCCGTGCGCCCCAGGCATGTGATGCCCTGTCGCTTACTCCTGCATATGCCTCTGTTTCAGCTATAATCGCACTACAAACTATTCCTTCAACCCTGGTATAAATAGTACAGCCCAATAATGACCTGGCCAATTCAACTACATCATTATCCTGATAAAATTGCTTGTCCAGTTTCATTATTTTATGAACTTTCTTTTATAAGTTTTTATCTGTTATTAATTGAACTGCAATAGACCATTGGCACCATGTAGAAGTCACCAATTCAAAGTTTTATGTCCAATTGAGCAGCCCATTTCAAATTGTTATCTGCATCCTTGACCAGCAATTGCTTATCAATCATCCACCTCACTGCCATTAGGACCTTTTCATCTGGAAATCCTTCTACAGTTTGAACGGCTTCATAAACCGGATAAGGTCGCTGCAACAATATTTTTTTCAATTGGTTGCTAATGCTTTCAAATTCAATATCTGTCAGGTTCAGGCTGTTTCTGTTTGTGCAAACATCACATTTACCACATCTCGGTGCATTTTTTTCGCCAAAATAGCTGAGAAGCTGAACACTGCGACAAACGCTATTGTTGTGCACAAAATCGATTACCGCTTGCAATCGTTTTTGGGCAGCTACTTTTCGGTCTGAATAAATCTCTTTTGATAAGGCTATATCACTGGCAGCCATACGCTCTGATGAATAGATTAGTTGCGGTTTATTCTTACGTCCAACATAATCCAGGTACCCATCTTTTTGAAGTTGTAGCAGATCATTTATTAATTTCTCAGTGGTTATAGTTAGTTTTCGTGCAATTTCCTCTTCATTGATCTTTACAAAGTCAGTAAAAATGCCTGGATAACTGCGGAGCAAGAGCTTCATCATTTGATCAAAATAGGGTTTCTCTACCTGCAATTTGTATAGCTCCTCCCTGCTTGTCTTGATAAAAAGCCTCGAAGGGGAATGCATGCTTTCAGTGAGCAGTAGCAAGCCTTCTTTTTCGAGCAGCTTCAATGCATTGAACACTTCCAGTATGCCAAAATTATAGGTCTTGGCAAAGCCTGCTATCTCAAAATCAAATGTTTGGTCTTTGCCTGACCCTATTGGCACTTGCAAAAAATTGCCCAAAGCCTGATAGATAGCTCTTATTTGGCTATGCTCCGGATAGGAATTTTCAAAGTTCGATTTAAGCTGAATTACATCATTTTCGGAACAAATGAGATAAGCTTGCGACTCTTTTCCGTCGCGCCCCCCTCTGCCGGCCTCCTGAAAATAGGCCTCAAGGCTATCGGGCAGATCGAGGTGAACAACCAAACGAACATCAGGTTTATCAATGCCCATGCCAAAAGCATTTGTTGAAACCATCACTTTTTTGGTTCCCCGCATCCATTCGCCTTGCCGTTTGTCGCGCAAAGCAGCATCAAGGCCTGCATTATAGCTGCTGGCAGTTATCCCTCTTGAATGCAGCCAGTCGGCGATTTCACGCGTACGTTTCCTGTTGCGCACATAAACTATTCCGCTTCCTTGCTTCATATTTTTAAAAAGACGCAACAAGGGGCTGTACTTATCTGCATCTTCAATGACGTTATAAGTCAGATTTTTACGTTCATAGCTCGTTTGAAAAACATTGTGCTGCCTGAATTTCAACTTCTCCTGAATGTCCTTCACAACTTCGGGTGTTGCAGTGGCGGTTAAGGCTAATACAGGTACCTCGGGGATATAAGGCCTTATTTCGGCAATTCGCAAATAAGGTGGCCTGAAGTCGTAGCCCCATTGCGAAATACAATGGGATTCGTCTATAGCCAATAAATTGATATTCATCCGCTTAATTGATTCTATAAAACGATCGGTCACCAAACGTTCAGGCGATACATATAGAAACTTCAATTGTTTAAAAACAGCCTGGTTGTAGATGATTTCCAATTCATTGGGATGCAAACCCGAGAAGATGGCTGCAGCAGGTATTTTAAGGCGCTTTAGGTGTTGCACCTGATCTTTCATCAAGGCAATTAATGGGGTAACGACCAGGCACATACCTTCCATGGCCATGGCTGGTACCTGGAAGCATACAGATTTTCCGCCGCCAGTTGGCAGCAAGGCCAGGCTGTCGTTTCCGGCCAAGACGGAATCAACAATATCTTCCTGCATAGGCCTGAATGATTGGTAACCCCAATACTTAAGCAATGTTTCCCTGGCTAATTTGCTCATGTTGATTTATTAACAATGACCCTAAAGGTAGGAATTTTTCAGTATACACGTATTTTAAAAAAAATCCATAGAATTTTTCAGTTGTTAACCGATTGGCGTTTTTCACAAAACCCGAAACCATGTATACAAAACCTTTTCGCTGGATGATAACCCTGTCCGGCCTGCTTCTATGTAGGTCCAAGTTCCTGCTATTGCTTTGCTAAGGCACCAGCTTATTGATAAGTGAGGCCAACTCCTTTTTGCAGATGGGTTTTGAGATGTAATCATCGCAGCCCGATTGCAGTGCCAGTAGCCTGTCTGCTTCATCAGCAAAAGCCGTTTGCGCAATAATGGGCAAATTGGGAGCAAATCCTTTTATAGTTTTAGCAGCCTGGTTCCCATCTTTTTCAGGCATGCGAATATCCATCAATACAAGGGTAATGCTGTTGTTGTTACGACAAATTTTGATGGCATCATCAGCACTTTTTGCCCACAGCAGCAGTGCTTTGGTGTCGCGGAAAACAGCTTTCAGAAAGCGAAAGTTGGCTTCCACATCATCTACAACCAAAAACACCCTGTTTGACCAGTCGTTCATCATACGGCCAAAAAGCAAATTTTCAGATGAGCTACCCCAAAAATCTGCCTCAATAGGCATGGTGAAATAGAATGTGGATCCTTTATCCGGTTCAGAATCAAACCAAATTTTTCCATCTAATAATTCAACGAGGTGTTTGGTAATGGCCAGGCCAAGCCCTGTACCGTCCAGATTGCGTTTATAGGCATGGTCAACCTGTCCGAAACGTTGAAATATCAGATGTGATTTATCCTTTTCAATACCAATACCGGTATCCTTAATATAGAATTGTATCAATTCATCATTGATCCCATTGTAGCCAAACTTCACAAATCCATCATCAACAAACTTAATGGCATTGGAAAGTAGGTTCGAAAGTATTTGCCTCAGCCTGAAGGGGTCGGTGAATAAATATAATTGATTATCGGCCAGCGGCTTATCAAGAATCAATTTTACCAAACCTTTGCCGCGCTTTTCCATTTCTTTGTCGAAGGTAGTTTTCACTTCATCGAGTAGGCCGTTTATCTCAACCTTGGATTTACTGATTTTGATTTGTCCTGCTTCAATTTTGGAGATATCAATTATGTCATCAATCAATTGCAACAAGGATTTCCCGGCATTGCTAATCAAATTCAGGAAATTTTCCTTATCAGCCTGTTCGGTGTCCTCATCAAGCAATAACTCAGAAAAACCAATGATGGAGTTTAATGGTGTACGTATTTCGTGCGACATATTGGCCAAAAAGGCCGATTTAAGCTTATCAGATTCTTCAGCCCTCAATTTGGCTTCTGTGAGTTTCTGTTCGGTTTGGGTTTGATGTGTGATGTCCCTTACTACCGCCAATAAAAAAGATTCGCCATAGTGAACGGCCTTGCTTAAACTTACCTCCGCATCAAACAGCTGGTCATTTTTGCGCTTATGCTTCCAATAAAACCTGGATGCCCCAACTTCAAAGGTATGCTTGATGAGGTGGTTGGCTTTTTCGCGTGAACTAAGGCCATCAGGTTGCATTTCGGGTGAAAAATCGACTGGGCTTTTACTGATTAAATCTTTTTTTTCGCAACCAAAAATATTGAGAGACACCTCATTAACTTCAGAAAATTGGCCTCGTTCGTCTAAGATAAAAATGCCATCATTCACCTGATCGTAAATCGATTTATACTTTTCCTTCTCTTGTCTTAGTGCTTGCAGTTCTTGCGAGCGTTGTACCTCAACACGAGCAACTGAAGCAAAACTCTTAAATAGTTCGATTTCATCTGATGCCAAAACTTTTTCTTCATCGTAACAGCTTGCAATCAGTGCTACCTGCTTTCCCTGGGTTGAAACCGGGCAAACTGCCATTGTTTTGAATTTATATTCCTTTAGTAAATAGTCCGTTGCAAAATAGGGTTTCAGCTCTTCTACACCAAACAACAAATAATCTTCCTTTTGGGAATTCACTATTATATCAAAAGCAAACATGCCCCCAACAGAAGTTTCAAATCGTTTAATTTCAGTATTTTGTGTTTTGGTGATGAAAGATAAATTTTTCTTGCCTTCATCATAATAAGCATAAAAGGCCAAGCTGGGTTGCAATAGTTCTGAAAGCCTGCCCATGATGATTTGTAGGTTGTTATTGGCATTGGAAGTGAATGACTTCATCATTTCAGCCAGATAAAAATGGCTTAATGTCGGGACAATGGCCTTATTATCAATATTTTTTTGTTTGCTTGACATAATTTTGTAAAGATAAACAAACAATATTTATTTTGCATGTTATAATGCAAGAAAAAAAATCTACATATATATATAACACTCAAAAACAACGGTTTAAAAAACATTTGCTATTGGATTAAATGGCTTAAGGTTTATAACATTATTCCAGCAATTGTTGGTTACCCTTCATATGCTTAGGAAAATAAGGGCAGTGCCGGCAACCATTCCCACAACAGTATCCGCGGTTTGTCAGAAAAGCTTTTGTCATCACGCGAAAACCATTTTCCATATAATAGTCCTTCCCTTCGGTGAGGTTGTTATTGAATCGGTTAAATCTATCGTCCTGTATAGGTTTCATAAATCTTCATCAGCGTTTTCGGGTGGAAAATAAAAACAAACATCAAAATCATCTATCTGAAATTCCTTGAGTTCCTTGTTCCATATATACACTTTTACCTGATATAGGTCGCTGCTCC
>CAYTUA010000486.1:0-3532 GCA_964440855.1 uncultured Lentimicrobiaceae bacterium | reverse complement strand
TCGGTAAACATATAAACGAGGATTTTTTTCTGCTCCGTGGCAAGTTTTGTTTCGGCTTGCTCCAGTGTAATCCAGTTTATTGATTCCTGCGCTATGTTTAGCTGCATACCCGAAAAGAAAAGGATCAGCAGCAAAGCTATTTTATTCATGATGTTTAATTATTTGTATGCCTGTCAATTTCACGTTTCATATCTTTCTTTTTCAGCGATTCGCGCTTGTCATAATGGTGTTTCCCTTTGGCCAGGGCAATTTCTACTTTGGCCAGGCCTTTTTCGTTAATAAACATCAGAACAGGTATTATGGCCAAACCTTTTTCGTTGAATTTTGTCCTTAGTTTTTTCAATTCGCGCGCGTTTAGCAACAGTTTGCGATCGCGTTTTGGCTCATGGTTGTTGTGCGTGCCAAAAGTGTATTCGGCAATATGCATATCCCTGATGAATAATTCATCTTGGTTGAAAACACAAAATGCTTCAGACAAGCTTGCCTTTCCCTGCCGGATTGATTTAATCTCGGTGCCGGTAAGCACAATGCCTGCAATGAATTTTTCCAGGAGGAAATACTCAAAGCTGGCCTTGCGGTTTTTTATGCGTACTTGTTCTTTCATTTCGGGCTGCAAAGGTAATGGATTATGCGAAATGCTTTAACAACTATTCATCCTGTATAAATATATCGCCATTCTCAGTTTACTTTGCTTAAGACTTTTTTTTTAAGACAGCAAAGGTGTTACTAAGAATGGCAATAATACAAAATTGGGCTCGACAGAAATGCCAAATACAATTTTGCCATGTAATAGAAGCCGAATATCAGTTTTTACTTCGTATCACCCAGGATGAGTGGCAGCCCATCTTTATTACCAATTACAATAACTTTCGTATTGTTCGATTTGGACAATTCGATAGTAGCCTCAATTCCTTTCTCGCGAAGAATCTGTTCGGTAATTGAGGCGCTGAGGATCTTGTTGGCAATGGCTTTTCCTTCAGCATCAATGCGTTGGCGTTCGGCTTCCTGCAAAGCTTTTTCCAGTTTAAATTCGTACTCCAGTGCTTCCTGTTCTTGCTTAAGCTTGCTTTCAATGGCCGTTTTAATGGTTGGTGGCAGGGTGATTGAGCGGATCAGGATTTGGTTTATCTGCACATGTCTTTCGTCAAGTAAGGTACGGGTTTCATCAAATATTTCAACCTGAATGGCATCACGCTTGCTTGAGTAAATTTGCTCCGGTGTGTAGCGGCCAACTACCGATCGGGCAGCCGAACGCAAGGCGGGAATAATAATACGCCGCAGGTATTCCTGCCCGATAATAGAATGTAATTTGCCTAACTCATCAAATTTTGGTTGGTACCAAGCTGAAAAATCCACACTGATTTCAAGTCCGTTGGAGGACAAAACATTCATTTCTTCTGCAATTTCCTGCTGACGTGTTTCGTAAACATACATTTTGTTCCAGGGGGCTAAAAAGTGAAAGCCTTCGCTGTAAGTTTGTTCGGTATCAATACCGCCTGCAAAGAGCTTAAATAAAACGCCGCCATGTCCACCGGGAATGGTCACAGTCATGCGGCTCCAAAAAATGATTACAACCAATACCACGCCAATGATAATGGCGATGGGGAGGATTTTTTTAAAATTTAATTCTTCGTTCATTCTACTAAGTATTTATTTGTTAGGTATATAGTATATTGCTTTAATTGCCACAAATATAGGGCTTTATTCCAGGTTGAGCAACCAAATGTTTTGTTTATCTACTGATTCAGTCAATGTAAAGATGATGCTTCGGCCATCAGGTGACCAGTCAGGATGTTGTATGGCATGGCTGCTGCTCGCCAATAGCTGAACTTCTGTGCCGTCGCGCTGGCTAAAAAACAGCTGGTAGAAGTCGTCATTTTTAACTACAAAAACAATTTTATATCCAGTAGGTGACCAGGCAATGCCCGACATATTGTTGTTGTATACTGTTGGGTCAAATGCCGGTTTGCCATACCAATGTATTATGTGGCTTTTATACTTATTTATATTAATGGCAGTATGATAGCTGATATATTCGGACCTGGGCGACCATTTTGGAAAATGACAATGGCTGTTGTGGTCTCTTATTTTGTTCAGGTTGTTATAAGTAAAATCGTAACTATATATATTCCAGTATTTTTGGTTTGATTCTTTCCCTACAAAAACAAGTAAATTCGTTTGGGAATTAAATTGACCGGCTACTGCCGCAATATCACGCTTGAACAGGACTTGGCTTTTTCGGCTTTCGAGATCCAGGCCATAGAGCTGGCTTTTTCCACCTATATCAGAATCATAAATAATTTGCTTCGCGTTGGGATGCCAGGATGGATGCCTGCTGTTGGCGGGGTCAAACGTTAATTGCTGCGTAGTGTGCTCTTCAATATCAAAAACGAATAGTTGTTCAAAACCATTTATTTCTGAGGAAAATGCGATTTGTGAACCATCCTGGGAAAATGTTGGATGGTTGGCAAAACTTGCTGCTGAAGTTAGCGAAACAACCTTAAAATCAGTATCTACCTGAGCCAATAACAAATAACCCGGGCAAAATAGTATCAGGGAAAACAACAGCAATTTCATGGTGGCAAAGGTAGGGCTTTGGCTGAGAATTGGCCGAATATTCACACGCTCGTAATAACGATTTATTTCAAAAATACAATGCCTTTTAGCCAAGTTTTTTAGCACCTTCAACAATCTCGCTCACCACTTCAGGGTCGAGCAATGTGGTGGTATCGCCAAAGTTATCCATCTGTCCTTCAGCAATTTTGCGCAAGATGTGTCGCATGATTTTGCCTGAACGGGTTTTCGGCAATCCTTTTACAATCAACACCTTATCGGGCCGGGCAAAGGGGCCGATGATTTTGTTTACAGTCATTAAAACAGAAGTGCGGATACCTTCTTCTCCACCGGTGCTGTAATCTGTGCATACCACAAACGCATAAATGCCTTGTCCCTTGATTGGATGGGGGAATCCAACCACAGCTGACTCATTCACCAAGGGGTGCTCGTTGATGGCGTTTTCAATTTCGGCAGTGCCCATGCGATGCCCCGATACATTGATCACATCGTCCACACGCCCTAAAATTCTGTAATAGCCATCTTCGTCCCTTTTTACGCCGTCTCCTGTAAAATAAAGGTTGGGATAGGCACTGAAATAGGTCTGTCTGAAGCGTTCGTGGTCGCCCCAGATGGTGCGGGCCATGCCCGGCCAGGGGAATTTAATGCACAAATTGCCTTCTACACTATTGCCATGCATTTCTTTGCCTTCAGGATCAACTATCAATGGTTGTATGCCCATGAAAGGCAAGGTGGCATAGGAGGGTTTGGTGGGGATTATTCCCGCCAGCGGACTGATCATGATGCCACCTGTTTCGGTTTGCCACCAGGTGTCAACAATGGGGCAACGGTTTTTTCCAATGTGGTCGTGATACCAGTGCCAGGCCTCTTCATTGATAGGCTCGCCTACAGTGCCCAACACCTTGAGCGATGCAAGGTTTTTGTTTTCAACCCATTCCATGCCCAGTGCCATCAACGA
>CAYTUA010000485.1:0-3574 GCA_964440855.1 uncultured Lentimicrobiaceae bacterium | reverse complement strand
AAGGATGAAATGGCGCGCGACCATGCCAAACACACTATTTTGCCTCCCAGCAAATTTGGGCTGGTGCAAATTACACGCCAACGCGTGCGCCCCGAAATGAATGTTGAAATCCTTGAGAAATGCCCCGTATGCGAAGGCACCGGAAAAATAAAGCCAAGCATCATTTTTGTTGATGAAATTGAAAACAACCTCAAATATTTGTTGCAAGACCAGAACGAAAAAACCTTAACACTGGCCGTGCACCCTTACATCCATGCCTACCTCACCAAAGGCCTCATTTCGCTCCGAAGGAAGTGGTCATGGAAGTATAAAAAACCCATTCAGGTGAAGCCGATGGCCAATTACCACCTTTTGGAGTACAGGTTTTTCAATAAATCAAACAACGAAATTAAAATCTAAAGCCGTATGCAGGTCTTTTATGGGTAGCCTTTGTAAATTACTTTCATTCAGGCACCATAAAAAGTAGCATCATTAATAAAACACCCGTCAAGTGCCAATGGTCTTGGCGGGTTCTTTTTAACCTAAAAAAGCTAACTTTGTAACTATGGAAACAGTATTAAGCGGCATCAGGCCAACAGGAAACCTACATCTGGGCAACTACTTTGGGGCAGTTAAGAATTTTCTAAAAATGCAGGAAACAAATCGCTGTTTCTTTTTTATTGCTGATTATCACTCTCTTACAACACACCCCAACCCTACCGATCTGCACGGAAATGTAAAACAAGTGCTGGCCGAATACCTGGGGGCAGGCCTCGATCCCGAAAAGGCCACTTTATACGTACAAAGCGACTTGCCCGAAATTGCTGAATTGTATCTTTTTCTGAATATGAATGCCTATGTAGGCGAATTGGAAAGGGTAACTACCTTTAAGGAAAAGGTTCGCAAGCAACCAGATAATGTGAATGCCGGACTGCTTACTTATCCTACCCTGATGGCAGCCGACATCATCATCCACCGGGCCGATAAGGTTCCCGTAGGCAAAGACCAGGAACAAAACCTGGAAATGGCACGCACCTTTGCGCGCCGGTTCAATCGCATGTATAAGCGGGAATACTTCCCCATCCCCAGTGCCTTTAATTTTGGGGAAGCGCTCGTAAAAATTCCCGGTCTTGATGGCAGTGGCAAAATGGGCAAATCCGAAGGCGAAGGCAATGCCATTTTCCTTGTGGATGATGCCAAAACAATCCGCAAAAAAGTAATGCGCGCTGTTACTGATAGCGGACCTACCGAACCCAATCAGGAAAAGCCCGAGGCCATCCAAAACCTTTTCACCTTGTTGAAGGTTGTGTCGAGCCCCGATGTTTTAGACCACTTTGACGAACAATACAACAAATGCACCATACGCTACGGTGACTTAAAAAAGCAATTGGCCGAGGATATCAACACCTTTGTGGAGCCCTTGCGCGAGCGCATACTCGAAATCAAAGCCAATGACGCTTATTTAAGCAAAGTGGCACGCATGGGGGCTGAAAAAGCCCGCGAAAGCGCCAGGCAAACTATTCGGGAAGTGCGCGAAATAATAGGTTTCAGGCCTTTTTAAACAAAAATTTAAACCCATGAGCGACAAAACACAACAACGACTTATTAAAATGGTGACCATGCTGATGCGTATAGGTGTAATTGCCTATTTGTTTACAGTATTGTTCCCCTATATTGAAAATCCCGGTTTCACCAACACCTTTGGTAATTGGACACTTCGGTGGTTTCTGATCATTTTACTGGCATCTGCAGCCTTGTTGTTGCTTGTTGTCGCCAGAAAGTATTTTCTCGTTTACGGATTTTTCATGGTTTTTCTGGCTGCCATGTTTCATATGTTTTTGATTCTTCTCAAACCATCGCCCATACCAGACGTTTTTACACATTTTTTCATCGCCAGCATATCCGTTTATTTTATGACAAGAGACATACGCACCACACTTAGCTCAGGACATAAACATCGTAAAAGCAAATCATAATATGGGAAAAGGCATTGAAACGGCAAAAACACAGGAACGCGTCGTATTGGTGGCATTGGCCACACGTGAGCAAAGTCGTGATAAAGCAGAAGAATACCTCGATGAGCTGGCATTCCTGGTTGAAACTGCCGGTGGTATCCCTGTAAAAAGATTTATCCAAGCAATTGACAGGCCCAATGTTCGTACCTATGTTGGTAGTGGAAAGCTGGACGAAATAAAGCAATACGTTTTAGCCGAAGAGATTGATATCGTTATAGTTGACGATGAATTGGGGGGATCTCAAATCAGAAACCTGGAAAAAGAGCTGGGTTGCAAAATACTGGACCGCACCAATCTGATCCTCGATATTTTTGCTAAAAGGGCACGCACGGCCCATGCCAAAACACAGGTAGAGCTGGCCCAGTATCAATACCTATTGCCCCGTCTTACTCGCATGTGGACACACCTGGAGCGGCAAAGGGGAGGCATCGGCCTGAGGGGGCCCGGTGAAACTGAAATTGAAACCGACCGCCGTATTATCCGCGATAAAATCAGCTTGCTGAAAAAGCGACTTGAGGATATTGATGTGCAGCAAACCACCCAAAGGAAAAACCGTGGACAAATGATCCGTGTGGCATTGGTGGGTTATACCAATGTGGGCAAATCAACCATTATGAACCTGTTGAGCAAATCGGAGGTGTTTGCCGAAAACAAGCTTTTTGCTACCCTGGATACTACGGTGCGCAAGGTGGTGGTTGATAACTTGCCGTTTTTGTTGTCAGATACGGTTGGTTTTATCCGCAAATTGCCCCACAGCCTGATCGAATCGTTCAAATCAACTTTGGACGAGGTGCGCGAGTCAGATATATTGCTGCATGTGGTTGATATTTCACACCCTGAGTTTGAGGCGCAGATAGAAACTGTTAACCAAACCCTTTCCGAAATAGGCGCCGCCGACAAAAAAACCATCATGGTATTCAATAAGGTGGATGCCTATACCTATGAAGAAAAAGACGAAGACGACCTGAGCCCGGTTACCCAAAAAAACTATACCCTCGAGGAACTGAAGAAAAGCTGGATGGCCAACAACAAACTGCCCAGTATTTTCATTTCGGCCACCGAAAAACAAAATTATCAGGAATTCAGAAGTTTGCTCTACGATGAAATCAGGGATATGCATGCCATCCGGTATCCTTATGATAACTTTCTATACTAATTACCAGGCACAGTCAGCCTTTT
Source organism: uncultured Lentimicrobiaceae bacterium (assembly GCA_964440855.1). GTDB lineage: Bacteria > Bacteroidota > Bacteroidia > Bacteroidales > F082 > CALAZZ01. Next base: position 401 of record CAYTUA010000485.1, on the reverse strand, counting down.
TTGTACGATTTTGAACATTCCCGATTCTAAAACGAACAGTTTTGCTGTTGCTGTTGAAATTAAACGGGTGTAGATAACTACAAAACAGGCAGTTGTGTTGTTTGGCATAAATATCGATTCTATAAGCCAAACCAGCACCCAAAGTGGCCAATTTGAGGCAGGGGCGCAACAAATTCATCGTTATGGGCATGTTAAAAAACTATCTGCTTACGGCTTACCGCAACCTGATGAAATCAAAAGTTTATTCCGGCTTGAGCATACTTGAACTTGCTGTGGGCTTTGCGGCAGCAATATTCATTCTGCTTTATGCGCAAAATGAACTGGGCTACGACAAGCACTTTCAAAATCATGAAAATATTTACCGCATACAGTCTGTTTTCAATATCAAAGATCACGAGGAC
>CAYTUA010000484.1:0-6355 GCA_964440855.1 uncultured Lentimicrobiaceae bacterium | reverse complement strand
CGTTCTCGGCCAGTATTTTCAGGCATTGAAGTTTCTTAAGCTGCTGATCCAGTATGATTTCTTTATCGGTAAAAATGCCTGACTGAATATATCTGCTGTCGTTCGGGGTTTGCTTGCCACTGATAATGCCAAACTGTGACAAAACGCTTAAGCATTTTCCTTCCTTGTGTAAGTGCCTAATTTCTGTTTTCTCCAATGTGGTTTTTCTGTTTTCCAGCTTCCTGCGTATAGCATCAATTTGATCGTACCCACTTTCATGCAGAATATCCTTAAAATGTTTCCCTGTAAGCTCATCTGCTTTTGAATAGCCTAATATAGAAATCGCAGCTGCATTGATCATGCTTATTTTCCATTCAGAATCATAAACAATAACCGGATTGGGCATGTGATCAGGCAAAATATCCTTCATATCAACCTTATTTTCGGTGAAACTACTTGAAATACATTTAAATGGATTGACTAAGATAGGCGTTTTTTCACAACTGTTGAAGTTATTCTACAAATATCATGCAATTAATCAGTTTTCGAATGACCGTAAAGCATATAGCTTTAATGGTTTAAGGGAAAAACAGGTATATTGTTAGGTATGGTATGAATTTGGAACTAAACTACCGTAAATTAATAAACTAAAGGTATGGACTTCAAAAAAATTTTAGTTCCGGCAGAACTTGATGAGCTTTCGGGTAAAGTTATCAATTTCGCAGTGGATATGGCTCAACAGATGAGCATTTCAGAGGTTGTATTGCTCAATGTAATTATACCAGCTCACACCCAATCTTTTTCGGCTTCGGGCGACGTTTTTGCTACCAATGCACTTGCATCAAGTCGTTTAAATTTTATTCTGATGGAAAAGCACCAGAAATTGGCAAAAGAGGAAGCTGAAAAGTTTACAACCGATAAGGTAAAAATAAGACCCATTGTGAGGTTTAATGACAGCAAAACCGATTTAAATAAATACATGAAAGAATTTGAAGCAGACCTGATTGTGTGCGGAAGCCGCGACGAGAATAGCTTTCTTCAAATGTTATTTGGATCGGATACGGAAAAAATTATCCGTAAAACGGACTACCCCCTGATTTTTTTGCAAGATGAAGCAGATGCTACTGAAATAAGGAATATTCTTGTAGCCATTGATATAAACAAGAAAGATCAGAGCGGCCTGACTAAAGTTGCAAATTTTGCTAAAGCCTTAAATGCCGGGGTGCATCTCTTACATGTACTCACTGATGACGCACAATCATCTGATCAGGCCATCAAGCAACTTCGCAAACTGGCGGTTGAAAATATGTTTGCCAATTATGATATCAATGTGGTAAACAATGATAGTTTGGAAGATGGCATTCGCAGCTATGCCAGAAAGCACGATGCCGACATGATTGCAGTTTTGTCGCAGGGCAAGGGTAAAATTCATAAACTTATTTTTGGAAGCAATACAGAGGATGTTCTGCGAGACACGGATAAACCAGTGTTTGTCAGTAAAATAAGCTGAAAATGAAATAAGTCATAAGAAAAAATATTCATACCTACTTACATGAATATTTTTCTTTTGGCGATTCCATCTGACCGCTAAAAAATAAAAAATATACAGATGAAATGAACTTTTTAAACATTTGATAAGATGAATCAAATATTTGACAATGATTTTGTGTCCTTGGGCTTTTCAAAGGATGAAAGCATTGCGATCATAAAGTGGAAAGAAAAGTGTGGAAATATTATTGATCAGATGCAAAAATCATTTTTTGATAACATTCGCAGTCTGATACTAAAAATTTCACCCGAAAAAATGCTGGCAGATATGTCGGCCTGCGATTATTTTCTTGACGCTGACACGGGCGCTTGGTTCGAGAATCCATTATTTACTTTCTATACCGATCTTCCACCAACACGAATAGCACTTGTCATTCCCCAAAACCTGTTTGTTAATGCGTTTTTTGAAGCGTCGAGAGCATATGAAAAAACGGACCCAAACAAAAGACTGCAATATTTTAAGGAAACGGAAAAAGCCATGGAATGGCTCAAATCCTGAACAGATTTTTCCTTCATACAAATCCTGAAACAGCATTAAAAATCCTGATTGAGGATTTCATTTGCTTTGAAAGGTCATATAGTTAGAAATTAGTTTTTTACCACTACAAAGCAAGAGGGTATCTAAAATGCTTATAAATGATTCACGCAAAGAGCGCAATCCTGCATATGTAGAATTGCGCTCTTTCTTTGCTTGGAATAGAACTTTTGATCCATCCTCATGCATGGCTGATAGAAGATGTTTAAGCTTCTTTTATAGCCAGGTTATATTGCTGGCTACTCAAACCACTCTTCGATATCTTTTGCAATCTTTCGAACACTTTCTCTGACTGAATTATACTTGTCCTCAGCAAAAGCGCTCACTTCATCCCATGTATCGCTGGTAGCATCTTCTACATCATCGACTGCTTTTTCGAGTTCCGATTTTTCATCCAGCAATTCTTCCCTGGCATCTTCAAGCCCTTCCTTGGCCTCGTCAGATGCGTCGTCCAGTCTCTTGTCAATCTTATCAATACGTGCATCAATATCACTTTTCAGTGTTTCATACCTGCTTAGCATTTCATTTCGCATCTCTTCCATTTCCGTCTTTTCCTTTTCCTTCTCATTTTTGTTTTGACATGAGGATATCAGCATGGCTGATGATGCAAACAAAATGATTAAAATGCTCAGATTCCTTAAAGTTTTCATTCTTAATTTATGTTTATATTAATAAAATGTTTGTTCAATGAGGTTTCTCATTGAGCGTTGAAATCATTTGGGATATAGGCTCACAAAGACTTTATCACTTTGATTACTTCATCGCGGGTTTTACCAATTTTTTTCTGAAGTTTGCCTATTAATTCGTCTTCTTTGCCCTCGATATAAGTCAGGTCATCATCATTGAGGTTTCCATACTTTTGTTTGAGTTTCCCTTTAAGCTCATTCCAGCTTCCTTTAAATTCTAATTTGTTCATAATTTTTTTAATTTGAGTGTGAATAATAAACTAGTTGTCATCAATTATGAAAATACCGTGCCATAAAAGCAGTATATGGATGGTTTTGTTGAAGTACACCTGTATCTATAATAACTATTGCCCAGTTGCATGAAAAGTGCGTTTTGAACGAATTTAGTCTGGCTCGTTTGCGGAATATTTTCTACAGTATAGTAGACGATAGACTACAAAACCGACTTGGTTTTAAGCGAAGCAGGCTCTATCATTCTTGTGCTTATTTAGACCAAGCAGCAAGGTAAATCATGGCACCAGCCAGAATAAATGAGGTACTAAGCCATCTCGGCAAACTTATTTCTCTTACTTCTTCCATAATCATCTCAGAATCATCGTCTTCAATAGGTTTCTGTGTGATTTTCATTTTTATGCCTGAGCACATATGCAATAGATTTCCTGCTATCATGAATGCAATTCCTGTTTTCTTCATTGTCTTAGATTCTGGGTTATTAATAAATAGTGTGAAAAAAACATGCCATTAAGTCTTGTAATTTCAAGCTGGGCTAATCAGCATTTATTTGGATCACTCATTCGAATCCTTTTCTTGGAATTTCACTTAAAGCAAGCTCGGTCATGTTTGTCCTGGTGTAACCATAAATAACATTAATTATAGGGGATAGCCAACACAGCAAGGCATATGGCGTATAAAAAAAACCCGCTTCCATTTTTATGAAAGCAGGTTTTTCAATTCGATCAGGAACAATTACTTAACTGTTCATTGAAATCAGGAATTCCTGATTGGTTTCCGTAAAGCGCAATTTGTCTTTCAAAAACTCCATAGCTTCGATTGGGGTCATGTCGGCCAGGTGGTTGCGCAGGATCCAGATGCGTTGCAAGATTTCCTTATCAAGCAATAAGTCTTCGCGGCGCGTGGAGGAGGCAACAATGTCGATGGCGGGCCAAATCCGTTTGTTGGATAGTTTGCGGTCGAGTTGCAACTCCATATTGCCAGTTCCTTTGAATTCTTCAAAAATCACTTCATCCATTTTTGAGCCTGTGTCGATGAGGGCGGTAGCAATGATGGTAAGCGAGCCGCCGTTTTCAATTTTGCGGGCAGCACCAAAAAAGCGTTTTGGTTTTTGCAGGGCATTTGCTTCCACACCACCTGAAAGCACTTTTCCTGAAGCAGGCGATACAGTATTGTAAGCCCTGGCCAGTCGGGTGATGGAGTCGAGCAGGATAACCACATCGTGGCCGCATTCTGTCAGGCGTTTTGCTTTTTCGAGTACAATATTGGCAATTTTCACATGCTTTTCTGCCGGTTCGTCAAAGGTGGAGGAAACCACTTCGGCGCGCACACTGCGTGCCATATCGGTAACTTCTTCAGGGCGTTCGTCAATGAGCAGGATAATCAGATATACTTCGGGATGGTTGGCAGCAATGGCATTGGCTACTTCTTTGAGTAACACTGTTTTACCGGTTTTAGGCTGGGCTACAATCAAACCACGTTGCCCTTTGCCGATAGGGGCAAACATATCCATGATGCGTGTAGAAATAGTTGAGCCTTTGTGTCCTGTGAGGTTAAACCTTTCTTCGGGAAACAGGGGCGTAAGAAAATCAAAAGGAATACGATCACGCACTTCTTCCGGTGTACGGCCGTTGATAAGCTCAACTTTAATCAGGGGGAAATATTTTTCTCCTTCTTTTGGCGGACGGATGGTGCCTTTTACTGTATCGCCGGTTTTCAGGCCAAAAAGTTTTATTTGCGATTGCGACACATAGATGTCGTCGGGCGAGTTGAGGTAGTTGTAATCAGACGAACGCAGGAATCCATAACCATCGGCCATGATTTCGAGCACACCATCGGCGAAAACAATCCCTTCAAACTCACTGGAATAATCTTCTTTTTTGTGGGCTGGTTTATGCAGTGGTTTTCTGCTTTGCTGCTCTGGCTGCCTGTCCGCTTGATCCTGTTTTGAATCCTGCTGTTGCTGGCGGTCGCTGTTATCCCGTTTAAAATCTTGTCGTCCTTCTTGCTGGCGCTCTGGCCGTTGATGTTTCGGTTCTTGTTTTTCAGCTTTGGGAGATTCGGCTTTTGGGTTATCCGTAGCATTGCCGATGCGCTCTTCTTCCAGAACCGTAAGTGTTTGTTTGCTATCTCTGGCAGGAGGGACAGGTTTCTTTTCCCTTCTTGTTTCCTCAGGTTTTTTATAAGCAGGTTTTTCTTGTTCTGCGGCTTTTTCAGGGGATTTGGCTGCTTCAGGCTTATCGGCAGCATCTGTATTTTTTACCGCTTGTTCTTCTCGTTTCTTCGGCTCAGTTTTACTTTTTGGAAGCCTGCTTCTTTTGGGGGCATTGCCACGCTGTTGTGGTTTTTCTTTTTTGGGTTCCTCTGGTTTTATATTTACTTGAGGAATCAATGCCTGCTGGTCGAGGATTTTGTAAATAAGGTCTTGTTTTAAAAGTTTTTCAACCTTAGGTACTTCAAGTTCTTTGGCTATTTCTCTCAGCTCGCCTACAAGCTTGCTGTTAAGCTCCACTATATCATACATTTGTAATAAGTTTTGTTAAAAATTTTAAGCGTTTTTATGGATGGTTTCGGTAATGAAAATTTGATTGAAAAATCAGGTTATGAAATGAAACGTTTGAATATTATCAGGAGAATGCTCTTGAAAAGCATGACAAAGATACAAAAGTAATTGATTCGTACGCTAATCGATAAAAAAAATTGACAAATCGGCTTCTTTTCCGGAGTATTCTTTTTAATAGGTAAAGCCTCAACAACAAAAGGGCATTTTGTATCTTTGTCCGCTAATTCTAATTCCATCATTGCTATGATTCAGCGCATTCAATCTGTTTACCTGCTTTTTGCCGTGGCATCTGCGGTTTTGCTTTTTTTCTATCCCATTGCCGAGTTTGGTGATGGCATAAGCAGTACCCATTATGTTAAACTTTACATTTTTAAGCTGATAGATTATGTGCCGGGCAATGAGCCACTTTTTCCTACCGCTTTTGTGTACCCCTTGCTTGTGCTGAATGGCCTATTAGCCATTATTTCGCTGGTGGCCATTTTTATGTTTAAAAAACTATTGGCCCAACTTAAGCTGATCCGTTTTAGCCTTTTCCTGAATATAGCATTGATTGCAGCAATTTTCTTCTTTTATATCAACCAGGTTTCCAAAGCTGTATTGGATGATCCTGACTATCAGTTTGGGGTGTACCTGCCCATTATTACTTTATTGTTTATCGTCCTGGCCATGCGCGGGGTGCAAAAGGACATCAAATTAATCAGATCGGCCGACAGACTGCGCTAAGCATTCACTTCTTAGATTGGTTATCTGATATTAAATCAGGCGTTTGCGATCAATTTCGTTTATTTCCAGCTTGTCCACTTTGCAGCCATC
>CAYTUA010000483.1:0-4519 GCA_964440855.1 uncultured Lentimicrobiaceae bacterium | reverse complement strand
CCAGCAAACTTTCGCCAACATTGGTAATGGTACGGGTAACAGTTTGGATATTTCCTTCCTGCATTTGCACAATGGCGTTGGATGTGTTCATGTCAATTGAAGGATCTAATGAACCTTGTTGCAGAACATAATAGGCTACATCATCAAAATAGAAGGAAGGTGTTTCCCCGGGAGGTGCGCCGGCATAAACGTTTAATGCACCCAACATCTTTGTTCCTGGTTCTCCTTGTGCCTGCAAGCTAAATTGCCATTCGTACACAAGCTCGCCATTATAAAACACCTGTGCCCAGTCTTCGTCCAGGTCGATGATGTTTTCCATCTGGAACCAGGTTCCGGGTTCGTATGTGAAGAAAGCGGCATTTTCACCACCAGCATTCATATAGGCATCGCCTGTTTGGGCAAAATAAATTTCGTAAGCCCATTCAGTTCCTGGAGGGCTTTCAATATGCTGGATATTATAATATCCGCCAAAGCCAGGCTCAATATAAAGGGAAATATCCAACTGATAAACTCCCGAGGTTTTGTTCCCCATTAGCAGAACAAGGTCGGTAACACCATCAACTTTTACTGATTGCGTTGGGCTGTTTGATTCATCGTCAACAATCAAAGCATCTTCTGTGCTGCCGGGGTCATTGCCCCAAGTAGTCCAGTTTTCGTTTTCCAGGGCCAGATAATCACCCACTTCGTAGCTTTCGAAATCGTCAACATAAAGCATATTGCCTCCGGCAGTGATGCTTACGCCATCGAGGCCGCACAAGTCACCATCTTGGCCAACATATTGCCATGCAACATGGAATGGGCCATCGGCATAGTCGGTCAAGTCCATCTCAACCTGATACCAGGCCCAATCAGCTGCGGGATCTACTTCGTCAATTGCGTCCATCAACTCAGTCCAAGTATCACCGCCGTCAGTAGTTACATGCACCTTGAGGGTAGCACCTGTAAGCCATGCACCACTGATACCGAAATAAAACTCAAGCATAACAGGTGCCTCAGTAGCATTGATTTCGGGTGTGATAATCCATTCATCCGATGCCACATCGGCATCCCACATAGCCATAGCCGAAAAAAGACTGTTGGGGTCAACATTGTTAAAATCTAAAAGCGGATCATCCGGATTGGTTTGATTCCAATTGTTGGTTGGGTGGGTTTCTTCGATCATCCATCCGGCAGGAGGAAAATCAAAATCAAAGCCTTCGCTCAATAAATCCTCGCGGTTGGCTTTGTTTTCAAAGTTTAACTGTGAATAATCCTGTGCAGACTGTTCAAGTCCAAGGAATTGCGCCTTGGTTTGTAGTCCAGCGGGTGCGTTTTGCGCCAGCATCATCGAGGCTGTGGCAAACAACGCCATGAACAACATAGTGAATCGTGTAAAGTTTTTCATACGAAATGATTTTTGTTAATAAATAGGGTTAGATAAAATCTATAATTGACCGTTAAAATTAGCAAAGCTAAAGCAGAACGGCATCATAAAATTAAGGTTTTTTTTCAACAGGCCGTTTATAATTTTTTCCCTGCCATGTGTTACGCTGTTGCATTCTCTTTTCAATAAGCTGCAAAACAGCATCATACCTCAATTTACCCCAAGGAATTGATGCCAATTGATTGGGAGGTGCTTCGCCTGCAAACCGCTCAATTGCGATGGCCGGATTGAGCCTTTCAGCAAAATCGATAATAAAATCAATGTATTCGTCAAGCGAAAACAGCTCAAAATTTTCTGGATTCTGCTCATAAAGTATCTTCATGGGTGTGTTCTTGAATATCTGTAATTGATGAAATTTAATGGTTGTGAGGGGCAATTTTGAGATTTCCTCAACCGAATCGAGCATTTGCTGACGTGTTTCGCCGGGTAGCCCAAAAATAAGGTGCGCACCACATGACAAACCCGCAGCTGCCGTTCTTTTGATTGCGTCCTGCGATTGCGCAAAACCATGCCCCCTGTTCACACGTTCAAGACTTTGGTCGTAAATCGATTCCACCCCAAACTCAACCATGATGTGGTGTTGCCTTGCCAGTGAGGAAAGGTATTGTAGCAATTGATCAGGAAGGCAATCGGGCCGTGTGCCAATCACAAGACCAATCACCTTGTCGTGCTGCAAAGCCGTTTCATACTTTTCCTTTAAAGTATCAAAACCTGCATGTGTGTTGGTATAAGCCTGAAAATAAACCAGAAACTTCTCAGCCCTTCTGTACCTGCGCTTGTGAAACTCAATGCCTTCGGCAATTTGTTTGGTTATAGAAGGTGTTTCGCGGCAATAGCCCGGATTAAAAGCATCGTTGTTGCAATAGGTGCACCCGCCAAGCCCGAGCGAACCGTCCCTGTTGGGGCAATTGAATCCGGCATCCACACTTATTTTTTGCACCCTGCCACCAAACTTTGCTTTCATAAATTCAGCATAGGCATTAAACCTGCGCTTATGCCCCCAAGGGTAATCAGATGTATTCTGTGGGTTAATCAGTTTCAAGTTTGTTTTGCTTAATAATTGATTTACAATAAATTATCAATAATTACATCACGCTAAGGCAAGCCTTATAAAATCATCAAAGTAAATAAAATTCACCGTATTTAGACAGATTCTTTTTTGTTGGCAAAATTTATTTTTTCAATTTTTTTAACGTAAGTTTGCGCCTTATATTTGCTAACTAAGCGTGGCTTAGAACCATTCGTCAATGTTTTTTTATTTTAAATCATAAACCAAAAATTATTTACTATGACAGAGATTAACAAAAAAACGCTTCGAGACAGTGCCGCCATGCGATGGTTGGTTATGCTCCTGATCAGTGGGTTGATGTTTGCGACCTACTATTTTCAGGATTTTTATTCCGGGCTAAAAGATTTGATGGAGAGTGAGTTTGGATTCACAAGTGAAGAATTTGGACGAATCATTGGCCTCACCACCATTGCCAATGTATTCGGTATGATTATCGTTGGCGGTATCATACTTGACAAATGGGGCATCCGCATAGCCGGTTACGTATTTGGCGGCTTGGCTGCATTTGGCGGTTTGCTGTCTGCACTAACCGCCTCCGGCGTGATTTTTGCCGACAACCCTTTGCTTGGACTTATTCTTGGCAGGGTTTTCTTTGGTATTGGTCTTGAGGTAGTCTGCGTAATTGTAATGCGAACCCTTGTAAAATGGTTCAAAGGCTATGAAGTGGCACTCGCCATGGGTATTAATATGGGCTTTGGGCGTTTGGGATCGGCCATGGCCATTGCTATCTCCCTCGACATTGCAGGAGGCACCGTTGCCCCGGCAGTAAATTTTGCTGCTGTGCTTATCGGAATTGCCATGATTATGTTCGTAATCTACACTTTCTTTGATTACAGCCTTGACAAGCAAGACAAACGCATTGCTCAACTTGAGGCCGATAAAAGCCCCGAGACAGCCATGGAAGCCAAAGCAGATACATCAGAAGATTTCAAGTTTTCTGACCTTGTCAAATTGGTAAAAAACAGCTCTTTCGTTTATATTACACTCTTGTGCGTAGCATTCTATTCAGCAGTTTTTCCTTTCATCCAATACGCCCCCGACTTGCTTGTAAATAAATTCGGATTTACCTATGTTTTGCCGGCAGGTGCCTCTGTTGTTATGTTTGGCAGCGAAGCTATGGGCAATGCCATGGTATATATCGTTGTGTTTTTATTCGCCTTAGGCGTAACACTTGTTCCAAACAATATTGAAAAGGCAAGCTATAAAATGCTTTCCATTGTGATAATTTTAGGCGTTTTCATCGCAATTGTATTTATGAACAGCGAAATGATCGGCCTATGGTTGCAAAACGGACCCAAAACAGCAGCCCTTATACCACTCGGAACAATCATCTTTACACCGATATTTGGCAGCATTGTAGATAAAAGAGGCAAAGCTGCCTCACTGATGATGCTGGGCGCTTTGCTGTTGATCTTTGCCCACGTCTCCTTATCTCTTTCAAGCAGCCCGATATTTGCCTATATGGGATTGCTTAGTCTGGGGATTGCCTTCTCGCTGGTGCCGGCAGCCATGTGGCCATCAGTGGCAAAAATTGTTCCCGAAAACAGGCTGGGTACAGCTTATGCTTCGATGTTTACGGTACAAAACTGGGGGTTGGGACTATTCTTTTGGGGTATTGGCGCTTTATTGATTGCCATCCCCGTGAATTCAGATACCAAAGATGCCATTGATAGCGTAAAGCAAAACCTTGAAGTTACAGATTCACGCAGCACCCAGGAAGTAATCTCAACACTTGATGGTATCATTGTTGAAGTGCAAGCAAAGCAACCTGATGCCGCCGAATACTTATCCGCGCTGAAAGGCAGCATCGTTGAGAACGGCAGCCTGACGGGCGGAGAAATCAGCGAACTGGTTAAGCTGATGCAAGTGAATGGGCTGCTGAACTATTACGATTACAAGATTCCAATTTTGCTGTTGGTTTTGTGTGGGGTGGTTTCTATTTTCCTCTCCTACAAGCTAAAACAAGCAGATATAAAACAAGGCTTTGGACTGGAACTGCCATCAAACGCATAGTTCTTTTCATGCCT
>CAYTUA010000482.1:0-7835 GCA_964440855.1 uncultured Lentimicrobiaceae bacterium | reverse complement strand
GCTCAAGTTGTGGTATGTTTTTTGATTTAGATGCAAAATTAGTCATTTGACCTGAAGCATGAAGGTGACTTAAAAAAATATAAAGCATTATGGGCATTGAAAAGCTGATTCAGATACAAACCAATAACCTGGCCCCTGCAAAAGGCCGGGTATTGATTTCGGAACCTTTTATGGGAGATTATTATTTCGGGCGTTCGGTGGTTTTGCTGGCAGAACACAATGAGGAAGGAAGTTTTGGACTGATCATGAACAAACAACTTGATTCCACCTTAAACGACATTGTGAAAGATTTTCCAGACTTCGATGCCCCTGTATATTTGGGCGGCCCGGTGCAAACGGATAGTCTGTTTTTTGTTCACGTTTTGGGTAATGATATACCCGATAGCAGCGAAATTGTAAAAGGCCTTTATTGGGGAGGCAATATGGAATCGGTGCGCGAAATGATGCTGTTGCATGCGATCAAGCCAAATCAAATCCGGTTTTATCTGGGCTATTCAGGCTGGCAAGCCAAGCAGCTTGAGGGCGAACTCAAAAGAAATTCCTGGCTGGTATCAACAGCCACTTCGCATGGCCTGATGCAGACCCATCCTGATAAGATGTGGGACCGGTTTTTGCGCAAAATGGGAACTGAATACGATTTATGGCGCCGCTTCCCACTTGATCCCCAAATGAATTGAACCCTATTCTAATAAAAACGCCGGATTTTTGTCCGGCATTTTTTTTAAATTACCACCTAACCTACTAAATTCATAAAATATCTCGCAAAGCCGCTAAGCCACAAAGAATAAGCAATTCAGCTGGAAATTACAGGAAATCATTTTCTTAATTGGTTGTGGCTTATTTAATATCTAATTTGTATATATTCAACGCTTTGCGCCTTTGCGAGATGAATTTTTCAGGCTAGAGTCACTTATTCAACCATACATGATTTTTTTTTGCTTTTTGTGAATAATACAGTCTAAGAAAGCCTATAGCTCCCTGATTTTAATGTTTCTGTACCAAACATCATCCCCATGGTCTTGCAGTCCGATAAAGCCTTGCTGTGCCACATTGGCCCAGTCGGGATTGTATTGGGGGAACTTGCTGTTGGCTACCATTTCGTTCCAGGCCGGCGTCCACAGGTGATAGGAAACTACCTTTTCATCATTCAGCCAATGCTCAACAAGTCCTTTGTAAATCAGTATTTTAACCTTGTTCCATTCGCCAACAGGCTTCACCTTGTCAGCGGGAACACCAATTAAATCGTATAGAGCACCAGCACTATGCATGCCATCGCGCCCATCAGGATGCTTCAAATTATCAAGCACCTGCATTTCGGGGGCCGTTTGCCAGATGGTTTTGTCGGGCAATTCCTGCGCAAGGTAAAAGATGCCGCTGTTTCCGCCTTCAGAGATTTTCCATTCGAGCTGGAGTTCAAAATTCTGGAATTGGGCATCATAAATAATGTCGCCCCCCTCAAGTGAACCGGCTTCGCCACGGCCCGAGCCGATGCATTGCAGGGTGCCATCAACAATTTGCCAGCCAGTTGGAAAATAATCCTTGTTATAGCCGCGCCACTTACCCGGATTTTCGCCATCGAAAAGCAATACCCAGCCTTCGGCTATTTCATCTTCAGTCAGGGAGTTGTGTTGCAGTATTTCAACGGGAGCGTCCTCGTTCTGTGTATTTTGTTGCGGGTTATTGTTGCACGAAGCCACCGCCATTGCAAATAAAATAAATAAGAGGTTTTTCATGGTTTTGATTTTTTTGGGTTATGAAAAAATAATATTGATAATCGTTTTTTTACACATAGGAAGAAGCTATATGGACCATCCGTTTCTGTACGTATGTTTCAGATACTCTGTAGCTGCTTCTTGTGCATTGATCGTTTCGCGTTGCGTATCGAAATGCGGGTGACCATCGATAATTTCAAATTTATCGCTTTTTACCACGCGGATTTCATCGCTGTCGCTGATGTTGGTAAAGCGCATATTGGCGCCATCCCAGAGCAATTCGCGCTTTAAATCTTGCAGTCTTACAGCCACAACGCCCATCACCACCATTTCGTTCATGGGGCCGGCATAGCCAAAGTGTGAACTTGTTTCCACCCTGCTTTCGGGGCTTTCCTTGCAGGCCCTTACCCAGTCCATTTCGTGGCTTACTTCCACGCGCCGCATGGTTTTTGCAGGTCGCTGATAGGTTTTATCATAATCAAGTGGCAGCAAAAAGGGATTGCGGCCATAACATCCGGTCATGATTTTGCCTTTATCACCTATCAGCAGGCACCCGCCATTGGGGTCGCGGCCCATAACTTCGCCTGCGGGCAGTTCTTCGGGCCTGGGGGGCAACAGTCCACCATCCCACCAGCTTACTTTTACTTCGGGCATATCAATATTGCCAAACTTTTCCCTTTGGGGAAATACATAGTGCACCGCTTCGGCCAATGGAGGCGATTCGGTATTGAACAAGGTGGAGCTACCTTGCACTTTTGTAGGGTATTTCAACTTCAACGACATAAAAATAGGGTCCATAATATGGCAGGCCATATCGCCGAGGGCACCGGTGCCGAAATCCCACCAACCGCGCCAGTTCCAGGGGGTGTAGATAGAATTGTAGGGGCGTTCTTTGGCAGGTCCCAGAAAGAGATCCCAATTGAGGGTATCAGGCACAGGCATTGCTTCTTTCGGTCTTTCGAGGCCCTGTGGCCAAATAGGACGGTTGGTCCAGGCATGGGCTTCGCGTATTTCGCCAATGGCGCCATCCCACACCCATTCGCAAACCTGACGGATGCCCTCCCCTGAATTGCCCTGATTGCCCATTTGAGTAGCTACTTTATACTCGCGGGCAACTTCTGTCATTTGCCGCGACTCCCATACAGAATGGGTGAGGGGCTTTTCGCAGTACACATGCTTGCCCATTTTCATGGCGTTCAGGCTGATGATGGCATGGGTGTGGTCGGGGGTGCCCACCACAACGGCATCAATGCTGTCGCCCAACTGATCGAACATGATGCGCCAGTCATCGTACTTTTTTGCATCAGGAAATTCGTTGAAAATCTTGCCGGCATACTTCCAGTCCACATCACACAAGCCAATAATGTTTTCGCTTGAAACAGCACGGATTACGCCGCCACCGCGGCCCCCAACCCCTACACCTACAATGTTTAATTTGTCGCTGGGCATGCGGTGCCCAAGCCCGGAGATGACGGTGCTCGGCAACACCATAAAACCAGCTGCCGTCAGAGCGGTATTGCGCACAAAAGAGCGGCGGTTCATTCCTGTTTCTTTGATTTCCTCCATAGGTAGTTTATTTTAAATTAAACAATTGTGATTGAATATAGCGATAACTTTGTTCAGCACAGTGCAAAGGGGTCCCTTCGGCATAGTGCTCCTGTTCTACAAAATAATAGGCTGTTGCTTTGGCTGCCGGATGACTAATCAATTCATTGAAATCAATGATACCATTGCCTACAATATAACTTTCGCCATCCGCAGCCATGTCCTTGATATGCCAGGTTTGGAACCTTTCGGGATGTTCGGTAAAATACTTTAAGGGGTCGTGTCCAGCTTTTCTGACCCAATAAATATCCATTTGAAAACTTACCAGCGATGCATCCGTTTCGTTCAGGAGCACATCATATGGCAATTGCCCTTCCATGGGGTTGAATTCGAAACCGTGGTTGTGGTACCCAAATTTGATTCCTGACTTTTTACATATTTCCCCCATCAGGTTCATTTCGGCAGCGAGCTTTTTGAAATCGTCGATCGTTTTTTCTGGCCGTCCCATCATGGATGGTAAGATGAGGTACTCCAATCCGGCCTGAGCAGCCTTTTCGGCATAGACGGTTGCGTTTTCAGCTGTAATACCTGCATGGCTGCTGCGGACTGTCATCCCCAGATCGTTGCAAAAAGCTTGAAAATCAGTTGCTGGCTGGCCAAATAACCGGCCATCAAATCCGTATGCTTCTAAATTTGTATAGCCAATTTTACCCAGTGCTTGCAGGGTGGCATTCAAATCGGATTGAATATCATGCCGAAGGGTATAGAGCTGAATCCCGATTTTATTTGTTTTTAACTGCTCTTTCCCTGAGAGCTTTTCAGGCAATGATGAAAGCAGTAGACCTACTGAGAACAGTGGGATAGCGCGAAGAAAATCCCTGCGGCTACTCATGGTGTTGGTTTTTGGTTAATACTTTTTTAAGTCATTGGCTCTATAATGAGGCATAAAATTAAATAATTTTTTCATGCACATCATCCCAGATGGTTTTGCGTCCTTGCAGATAGGCAATGGTACCCATATGGGCGGTAATGGCTTCTTCAAAAGCCTGATCGATGTCGCAACTGGGCTGGGTGCCATTGTTCAGGCGGATGCAATTGAGCCACTCGCGCAGGTGCAGATGGGTTGTGTCAACTGCTTTGCCATCGCGGTAGGTATAAAGCAAACCACGCCCCGCGAAATACTGCTCGGTTGGCGTAGTGATTGCATCAATTTTTCCCTGGCCGGGCACATAAGTAAAGATGGGTTTATTCGGTTCGATAAGGCCCTGCTCCATTTGCTCCTTGTAGCGTGTTGAACGCGGATCGACACTTACAATCAGGGTTTCGTTCAGTTCAATCCAGGCATCGTGGCCCATGATCACCTTGCCGCGGTTTTTTTCGCTGGCCAAAGTGGCACTGTAGAGCAGGCTGAGGTCGCGCTTGGGGTATTCAAAGGCCATATTGAGCACATCGGGCACGGTGCGTCCGTCCTTAAAAAAATAAATACCACCCGAAGCAGTGGCCGAATGCGGAATGCCAAGCTGGAGAATCTGGTTGAGGGCATCGTATTCGTGGGTAAACAAATCGCCGCTGAGGCCGGTGCTGTAATCCCACCAGCAACGCCAGCGAAAAAAGCGCTCCGCACTGAAATCGTGCCAGGGTGCCGGACCAATAAATTGTTCCCAGTCAATTGTTTGCTCATTTGCTTCCGGGTCAATGTCGTACACCCAGGCGCCGTTGGGGTCGTTGCGGTTGGTACACACTTCTATCAAAGAAATTTTTCCGGCTACGTCCTGCTTAATCAGCGACCGGGCCACCTGATAGCTTTCGGTTTGCCTTCCCTGATGACCCAATTGAAAAACAATTCCTGTGTCCTTTACCACTTGCCTGATTTCGAAAGTTTCGTCCACAGTCCACGAAAGCGGCTTTTCGCAATACACATGCTTGCCTTGCCTGGCGGCTTCCAGGGCTATGGGAACATGCCAATGGTCGGGTGTGGCAATGATGATGGCGTCCACTTCGGGCGAGGCTAGCAGTTCCTGGTAGGTGCGAAAACGTTTTGGTGCGGCTTCCATTTTGCCACCTGTACCGTTTTGGTGTGCATTGGCTCCAATGGCCATGGCCCTGTTTGCATTTTTGTCAAAAACATCACATACGGCTGTGATTTGCACATTCAGCCTTTCCTGCTGCCTGAATTGCTCCAGGTAATCTTTCCAGTAGGAACTGTTCTCAGCGTTTTTGATATACGCATCCATGCGGTCAGGATGCACAAAACCAAGGGCTTTCATCAGGTAAGCCCCGCGCCCGCCACACCCAACAATGCCCAGGCGGATGACCGGGCCTTCCACCAGGGGTGGAATCCCTTTCGGAATGACTGCCTTGATGTTTTTCAGCAAATTGGCATTTCGCTGGCTATAATCCTGCTGCTGTTTGAACAGTCCATAACCGATTACCCCCAAAACGGGCAAGGACACCAATCCTGCCAAAATGTCGCGGCGATTTAGTTTATGAGGCTGTTTTGGTTTATCGGAATCCATTAATTTTTTTTGTTTTTAGGTTTGAAAAGTCTTTCGACACCAACAAGGTGTGCCGTAGGAAAAACGAGAATAACATACAGTGCCAGAAGCTCCACCAGTGTTTTATTGATAATAAAATAGCTGCCATCGGATGGCAAGAGATAGCTGATGCCCGGCAGTGGGGGATGGGACATGTAATATAGTGCCAGCAACACCATACCTGCTATGGTGGCGTAACGTGTTATAAAGCCGATAATTAGCAAAAAACCGATCAGGCTCAGTCCCCAGGCATTCATCATATCTGTAAAAGAAAGTATAGCAGGATGCTGGGCAATCCAATGAAAGAATCCCTTCATAAAACCTCCTGAATCAAGCAGATAGGCCTTGGATGACCAGGCAGGGTTCAGCACCTTTACCAGCCCTTCGTAAAGAAAATGCCAGCCAATGGCCAGGCGGAGCAACACAAGCGGTATCAGCTTGCTTTTTGGGTAATCCATATGTCATGTAGCTAAAAAGAAGCCCAAATATATTTCATTTTTGTGGAATGGCGTTGGGGTTGGTGCTTACACCATTTTTAATTTTTATCAAGTTTATGTATGTCGTTAATTCATTTGAAGTTCCTTTCATTTCTCGATAGCATTTTCCAACGATAATTGTCTCACCATTATCCAAAGTCACCGCTCCCCGAATTTCACTATATTCTTCTCTTGCATAAGTCCAATAACTCTCAAATTTTAATTCCGAACTAAGGTTGACTAGCAAATAGTTTCTGTTGTTGTGTTTTGAACCCAATATTAGAAATCCGTTAAACGTATTAATCACTTTTCTTATTCTCATGTCTCTTCCAGCACCTTCCAAATTAATTGAGTCAATTAATTCTCCCGACTTGTAAAGATTTAACTCGCCTTTTGAATCGGATGTGATTGTAACTGTCCCATTTTTAAATAATAGAATATCGTGTTTTGGTATTTCCTGCGTCACAACCGCTTTACCTGATTTTGAAATTTCAATAACTTTTTTTCCTCTAATTAGACTATCTTTTTCAAATCCCGAATAAGTGTATGAAGCAAACAGTGATGCTTTACTTGCTACTAAATTAGAGCCGAATTTGTCGTGCTTTCTTCGTTTGTCAATGTGTTTAAGCCACTTTTTTTTACCTTCAGATGATACTTTTAATAAGGCTAAATGAGAATTGATTCCAGAATCTTTGAACAAGTGAATTCGTCTTTTCCCATAATATTTACGAATTTGAATTGGTATAATATGGGATGATTCAAGTAGTAAGTAAATCTCATTCCTTTCGTCTATCATAGCGTCTGCAACGGTTACTTTATTTTTGTACTCAAAATGTTTTTCCCATAGTACATTTCCATTTTTATTAAGTTCTGCCAACCAAACAAACTTCATGGAAACATCTTCTCCAACTATCAAAATTCTCTCATCTGTGGTTTTTAAAATTCTTTCAATTCTTTGTCCTTTAAAAATAGTTTCCCATTCTTTTTCAAAATTTGAGTTGAGCTTAAAGACAGTTCCACTACTTATGTGAGATTTTTCTCGAAATATTTTGCTCTTTGCGAAGTATGTTGAATCGTAATTTCCTGTTGTTTTATATTGAGAGGGGAATGAGATAGACAATTCAGTTCCTATTAAATACGAACCGTCATTTAGTCTAATCAGGTCTTTTGGTTCATAGTCACCAAATGCAAATTCTTCATTTGCAGTATCACTGTAGAAAAAATTGTATTCTTCCACATCGGTTTTACTCGCAATTATTTGAGCAGTCAAAATTTGACTAATCAAGAGTAGTGATATTGAAAGTAGCGTTTTCATTTATAGAGTGCATTACGATTGAATACACGAAAAACAGCGTATATTTCCCCTTTGTCTAAATTTGCCTCACGCATGGCTCTCCGATTAATTCCCCGTAAAAATAGCAAAAATACTTTATACACCCACCTTCTCAACCACCCAAATAATATCTCGCCCAACAGCACCAATTTGCGTATTTTTGCCCTTAGGAAGTTAATGTTACTTCGTGGTGAAAACGATATAGTCGCGAAACAATTACCGCAATCAATTACTG
>CAYTUA010000481.1:0-10321 GCA_964440855.1 uncultured Lentimicrobiaceae bacterium | reverse complement strand
CTTCGCTCGGGACAGGCTCTCCAGGAGAGGGGGCCAGGGGGTGAGGTGCCAAAAGAAGGCATCGCTTCCGCTGCGCGGAAGATTGTCCATTCGGCATTGCTCATTGTCCATTTTCCACGGCCAGCGAAAAACCCTTTAGCCACCGGGGTCTCGGGGCAAGCACGATAACCATTCATGCTGCCGGCAATCTGACCTCATAAGTTTTTCTTTCCAATAGTTGTTTTATCGGCTAATAACTAAACTTCACAGAAAACAATACTTGCGATGGCCGTAAAATATATGTTGACTCAGAAACAGTGAAAGTATTAGCCTGGTAGGTTGTATAGGTTTTGTTATTAAAAATGTTGTTCCAACGAAACTCAATATCAATTTTTTGCTTCGTGAAAGTATATCGGTAAAGAAAATCGATAAAAAAAATATTCATTTGCTGATGATTGTAGTATTCTGATGAAAGACTTATCATTTGGTTTTTAAAGGGATATGCGAAGATGTTAACATGATGCCTTAGCATGGAGATATCACTTTTCTCATCATCTTCGATATATGTATTTATAAAATGAGCGTTTAATCCATATTCTGCATTAATCCATTTCGTAAAACTGAAATTCAATTCCGGGATCAGGGAGTAGAAAACAGTTTTGGTATCAAACAATTGTGCATTCATCAATGACTTCCCCGTTCTGAGATTAAATGTTGCCCTTAAGCTGATCGTGGTTTTAATTTTGCTGATAAACTTGCTTGTCTGCCCCTGGAAACTATGATAATATGCTTTGTTTGGCGATTCGTAAGCTTGCAGCAATGAAGTGCCGTCGGATTGTATAATACTACTGATAATAAGATTATTAAGGCTTGTTGAATATACATATGAGAGAGAGTTGAAGAATGATATAATGGGATTCCGAAAGCTTATATAAATAGAATAATTATTTTTTTGGGTATGTGATATGGGCGCTGCATTCTGGCTTAGTATCCGATAATTATTGAGGATGAACCCATAGTGAATCCTGTCCAAATCTCCAAGGCGGTTTACAAAGCTCCATGCCCCCCTGAGTTTCCAGAAACCATTGATTTGGTATGTTAAGGTAATCCCGGGGTCAAATAGTATCCTGTTGAAATTCTGTTTTTCATTTGAAACCATATCACTCATCGTTATCAGTTGCCAGTTAAGGGGTAATCTTGCTTTAAGGTTTATTTTTCTTCCTATAAACTCAATACCTGTTTGTCCATACAGGCTTGAATGCTTGCCATTTAACATATTAATGTAATCGGTACCGGCATCCTGCTTATTGTTTTGAAGAAAAGTGTACAAATTGCTTTCAAGCGTTTGCTGTCGAAATGAGAAACCTGCACGGTGTGTAAAGCATAAGCCCTTCCATCCAAATACAAATCCGGCCGAGTTATTGGTATAATAGCGGTTCAGGTTTACATCCTGCTCCATCTGCTCATATGGATTCCCATTGTTCAGGATTTGTTCGAACTGTCCGGGGCTTACGAATAGCTTATGTTGACTCTGATCATACGAAATATATGACTTGAACTCAACCAGGTGATTTCCAACTGGATTGATCGAACGCAAATCATTCGATATTAAGCTGAAAGGATTATCAAGGGCTTGATCAATTTGCTGGCTGTCATTGAGGATCATGCTCTTTTGTTTATCCCACCGGGTTTGGAAGTTTAGTTCATTACTCAGGTAGTTTCCCTTAACATTTCGGCTCAGGGTAAACTCACCATACAAATAACTATCATAAAGCTGGTTATTATAATCCTCTGTATACGATATGGTATCCGTTGGTGTATAATGTGTACGTGCTAATCCGGCTTGTTGCTGCTGAAAATCATTAATATAATACAGGTTTGTTCTTAATTGGAAATCCTTATTCAGCCGCAATAACCCATTCATGTTGAGTAAATGGATATTATTGTCAAGATACCTGTCTTCATCAATTTCAGGTGGATTAGTTGTCAGAATATCAATTATCTCCGGCTTTTCCGAAGGCCGGTCATGTTTATGAATTAATTCCTGAAATGTATTAACCCTGAGCTGTCCTGAGACATCATCACCCGTATTATTTGTTTGATACGATAACAGTACCTGGAACTTCTTCATAAAGATCATTGGTGTAACATTAAGCTCCCATAGAAGAGGGTTTAATCCTGCACCTGATTTCGCAGTTCCTGTAGCAGTTATATTATGCTTTAGTTTTATGTTCAGCGAGGCCTGGTTAGATGCAACTCTTTCTTCAAGTATGCGTACAGGCTGATGATTCTCCAGTATCTCTACAGCGCTAACAGATGTTTGAGGCAGATTTTTGCTGACAACTACATAACGACCGTCCATTAGATCAAGGCCTTCTACATAAAATTTTTGCAAAGGCATTCCCTGGTATAGTATTCCGCCACCAGGCTCAATTTCAATGCCAGGCATGCGCCTCAATACATCTTCAATACTTCTGTCTTCTTGTTTGGCAAAGGAGTTAACCAGATAAACTATTGTATCACCTTTTTGCCCGATAGGAGCTGCCTTTACTGTAATGGCATCTAATTGCATCACTTCGGGAAAAAGGATGAATTTCAGATCCTGTGAAGCATTGGCGATCCTCCGGGTTTCATTTCGATACTGGACTGAACTTACTTTTATATCAAGGCTATCGGAGATAGCAGTAACCGGGGTTTTAAAAGCACCATTTTCATTACTAACCGCATAGGCAATTATGCTTTCGAATCCCGGATTATAAATCATTACATTAATATTTGGCAATGCCTCCCCCGTGTTGCTTTTTATCTCACCTTGAAGATTTATTTGGGCAGCTAGCGCCTTGCTGAAAATCAGAAATAATAGAATGAGCCTTATTTGCATTATAAAAAGGTGAACATCTTTTAAACTTGATTAATCTCGTTTAATTTCAATCGGATTGTTCTTTTCTTGCACATTTCGGGCTGCAGTTTGTTGTGATTCACTGCTCAAACCAGCATCCTTTGCTCTGCTGATAATATTTCCATAAAATGAATCCTTTGCTTTAAAGAATTCCTGTTTGGTTGTCACTATGTATTCCCTTTGAAGAATATCAATCATTATTTCATGTTGGGTTTTTTTAATTGATGTTAGTTCAAATACATAATGGTTTTCCGAATCATGAATTTTGATTATTAAGCCAGGCAATCCATTGAATTTGTATGGTCCGTCATTTATTGGCACCTTCGTGCAAAACCAAGCTATCCATATTCTACCGCCGAATTCAGTTATGGCCTTTTGTACTGGAAAACCAGCTATTGTTTCTGTGTCCTCATATATTTGCCATGAGAATACATCAAGATTTTCTTCGTATTTAAAAGTGTTTGAAGGAATATGTTCAGTGTAGGTGAGTTTCCCTGAAGGGTGGTTTTTGTATATTCTATACATAAGTTTTGGAAATGGTATGCTGCGGTTTTGCAAAAGTTTCTGAAACTCAGATTGGTTTGCAATAGTTCTCATAAGTGAGTCATATAAATACAGATTTTTACTCATGAATAAACTCACATTATTGCCTTTTAATAGCAGCATATCTTCATATCTGATGTAATCTAAGTTTTGCGAATCTTGTCTAAATTCTAAGGAATAAGAAATTAAATAGATTGCTGGTTCCAATTCTATTGTTGAATAATCAAAGGACATCTGTGCTGAAACATTGGCTTTTAAAAATAGAAATCCAATTGCAATTAACCAAGTGTGAATCAAATTTTTTGTTTTCATGACGATTTTGATTTTACTAAAAAACCAATAGATGGGTATAAAGTATTTTACCCATCTATTGGTGATTTTTTCTAATTACAGGGGCCACAAAGCAATGATGACCAAATCATAATTTGCTCCATGCCTTCATACCCAGACGTGCAACAAATAACAACAATATGGGCAGTGTTATCACAGCAGTATAATATTTGTGTATCACAATAAACTAGTTCCTCTGCATGGGTGATTTTATTGGTAGTAAAGAAAATAAGCCCCCAAAAGGCAAAAAGTAATAGAAACTTTTTCATGTTTAAATGTATTAAAATTAAGAATTCTAAGCAATACTTCTACATTTCCAGAGAAAATGAAAACTGGCCAGGCTTTGCGTTTTGCAATGAATTTGTGTTTGAGGTTAAATGCTTAACTTTGCCCTGCCTCCTTTCTTTGTTAATAGTTTTAGACATTTGGTAGATGTTCAAATTCCGTTTTCAATTTAAGGGGGCTTTTTTTTCCCCCTGTAAAAGCCGGCCCCTTGCAGGCATTGGTGCGGGAAGCGGGCAGTTATGTGAGTATGGCTGTTGGTTTTTGCATTACGGGCGTTGCCCGAAATGCACAACAATATCATCTATTAATATGGAAAAACGGAAAAGGTAACCCTGTTTTTGAAATTATTTTTTTCGGGGGGGTAAGTGCCTGTAATACAGTTGAATAAAAGTTCATTTTTTTTTTGCAGTTTTGTTGCACCCCTACGGGGCGCTGGCAAATTTCATATGCTCTCTGCTATCAACCTGGCATCTCTACAGGATGCAATCCTGTAAAGAATTATATAGTTTAAGGGGGTAATACAATTCCGCTGCGCGGAAGATTGTCCATTCGGCATTGCTCATTGTCCATTTTCCCCGGCTAGCGAAAAACCCTTTAGCCACCGAGGTTTCGGGGCAAGCACTGAAACACTGTTGATTCAGTGATTTGTTTAGTCGAAAGGCGAATTACCATTTAGCCATTTAGCCATTTAGCCATGTAACCATGTAACCTCTGAGAAATCGGGGCAGGCCACCGAGGTTTCGGGGCAGGCCAATGTGATTGCGCGATTGAACGAATGAACGATATTCAAATTTTGGAGAAACCTCGCCGGCGGGGTCGAAACGGGCGAAATGCCGTGTCAGCCCACGCACAAATGCCAATAAACAACCACTGGTCATCCCGACCCCGGGCACCGGGGGAGGGAGCACCCGGCTGTTTGACTACAAGCAATCAGATACCTCTTGCTGGCTGAGGGATTTCAGGCAGAGGAGCGCGCCGGCGGAGCTTCCGCTGCGCGGAAGATTGTCCAATTTGGAAATCTGAAATCTGAACTGTAGCAGAAACGGTTATTATCACAAAACGAAGAGAAATCGCATGTAAAAACAGGTTCGAGTTGCGTGGTATGAGGTTCGGAGTGTCCCGCGCACCAAATTCGACCCACGAATAAATTCGTGGGCTATGATATTTATCTTTTAGCCCCCGATTCTCAGGGCAGGCCACCAAGGTTTCGGGTGATCTTACCCTATCGTTTCACCATTTTCTGCACTCCTATAACGTGGCCATGATGTTTTATGGCACATAAATATACCCCCGGACTTAAACTGCTTGTGTTAAGTGGAATCTGTCTGCCTCCCATATCAAAATATTCTTCTTTTCTTAAAACAGTTTGCCCGGAAAGGCTAGTAATTTCAATTACATAATTGCCTGATTCAATATTATCCAACCTTAGGGTGGTGGTGTTTGTAAATGGGTTTGGGTAATTATAGAATGATAATAATTTTTGCTCTATAACATCTTCATTATAAATCCCTACCGGGAAGTTTGAATCCAATACATGCACATATTCCGTAAATGTTTTGGCTGTATCGCTGCTATGATATATATGTATTTTGGTATTAATTCCATCAAACCAGGGGAGTTTCTTATAGTAATAAAATTCTCCGCTTTCTACCCCGGGGGTAAACCCGTACGACTCACAAAATAAATCGCAAAAGCTTGAAGTAAAACGATGCTCAAAGCGATAGCCATAATCTGTACTGTGAAATATTTTAAAAATGGCAGGAGGGAACCAACTTACAAGATAAAGCTCTCCAGGGTTTGTTCCGTGGTAAATTATCGGTTTGTGCCCCATTAATACAATCCCACAAATTATAGAGTCATGCCTATTCACCAGGTAAAAATTTATACCTCCGTTATTACTGAAGTGAATCTCAAAATCGGTGTATATTGATGGTAAAGTATAATAATATAACTCATCGGACTCAGTTCCTATTTCCAAGAATCCAAATATGCTGTCTTCCTTAATTTGTTCAAAACTATTGGCGTAATCATAACTCTTAAATAACTTTGGCTCATCAGATGGCCTGGTATAGATAACACCGTTTTCAGCACCAGTTGCATAATAAGAAAATGGAGCTATTATGTTGGGACATATTTGCCAAGTGGAGCAATAATCTGAACTAATCCAAAAATCTGTTGGTTGAATATTGTAAAATACCCCGGGGGTTGCATCCCGCATGAGTGGATATGGCTGCATATCGCCTGCATCAATATCACACACATAAACAATTTCCAGGGATTGCCCATGGTCGTTTGAATAGAATATGGCATTGTACCTGTCGCCAATAGCAACCCAATACCAAGTTGATCCGAAATAGATTTCTCCGGTTGAGTATCCTCTTATTAAGGCAGCACTGCTTTTGTACAAGCACATGCAAACAATAAGGATCGTAAAATATTTAATAGTCTTCATGTTTATTATGACTTTTATGGTTAAAGGGAGCAGCAGCATGCTACTGCTCCCATAAATAATTGTTATTTCAGTAACACCATTTTCTTCGTATCCAATTTGATGCCGTTTATTGTTAAAGAATAAAAATAAACACCTTCATGTAAACTGCTGTTGTTTAAAATAAATGTGTATGCATCTTCCACAAACTTACCCTTTGCTAAAGTTACAACTTTTTTACCATGCATGTCAAACAATTCCAGTTCCAGAAAACAGGCTTCATATAATTCAACTATAATGCTTGTGGTTGATGTGAATGGGTTTGGCACATTTTGGTTGAGATGGGCGATGCGGAATTGATCATTACCAATATTTTCCTGATCTTCCTGCTCACCGGGTTTTCCCGACTTAAGCAATTCGTCAATCAGGTAATCACGGTTTAATTCAAAGGCCTTGCGTGTATCAAATATGAATTGACCGTGTTTACAACTCACCATACCTTTATTCCCATTTCCGGCTGCCAGTGCAGCTTCGCCCATGTCGATGGCAGCAAAAGTTGAATCGGCTTCTGAGGTTGTTGTGTCTATCACATTATCATACCAGTCAATAGCCAGGTGGTATTCTCCCAATTCAACATTGCAATACGATATCATCCAATCGGCTAATTTGCCTAATGCATTATTGTTTTGCAGATTTGCTTCGCTATCAAAATAGTTTTTCAAATCCAGATAATCCTGGCCGTATATGCTTTCCAGTTCAAACAATTGCTTTAAAGCGTTTTTTGCTGTTTCAGTTTCAGGGTAATCAGAAATTATCTGTTTAAATTCTGTTTCGGCAAGACCATAACTCTCATTTGCAATATTTTGTAGTGCGGATTCGTAAAGCATCTTATCTTCCGAGCTTGTTACTGATATGGTGGTGGTTGGGCACCAAACAGGCTCCCAATCGTAGTAGCCTGCTGGGATCAAATCGGTCTGGGCTGAGAAATAGCTGTCCCAACAGTTTAACTCCACATTTAGAAAATGACCAATTGGTGGCACTGCATCAGTTGAATAAAAATTTATTTTTTTTCAGTGAAATTATTCAGTCGAACTGATTTTGCCTCAAGGCGGGATCCCTGAGCCAAGTGTATAGTACCTTGGCTAGTTTGTCAGTATTCACAATGAATTTATGCAAATCTTCAGTATGTTGTCCTTGAGTTAAAGATAATATTTTCTTCCCATTTAAGTCAAGTACTTCAAACAAACTATTGCAAGCCCGTTAATTCGCCATTAGAAACCTATTCAACCAGTAGATGATCTCCGGCGACAAAGTATAGTCTTTTATTACGACATTGTCTTTAATTACGATACAGGTAGGATATCCATAACCAAAATCGTAATCAGACATTTTTCCATAGAAGTCATATGCTATATTGTCAGCTTCTAATTTGGGTGAAAGGAAACCTTTGTCAGCCGGATTGCAAATTATTAAAGTAAAACCTTCAACATCCAATAATTGCTCAGAGAAAACTGAATAAATAAATTGCTCGCAACCCCTGCATCCTTTACAGGGAATAACAATAAACATTTCCTCCTTAATTATTGATTTTGCATTGAATGTTTCTTCCAGGTACTGCAAAAAGGAATCATCCTCATTGTTTGGTTTACGAGTATCCTCAGTTTTGGTTTGACAACCGATAGAAAATGTAAGTAATAGAAGAATAGAATATTTGATTATTTTATCCATGGATGAAATACTTGAAACGTATTTGAATGACTATTATCGATTAATTTCAGCATAATCCCTTGTTTTGTAACAATTAGCCTCTTCCAAAAGACGCCAACAGGCATCATGAATTCCTCTGCTTTCCTAAAATCCTCATCTATCAAGATAATCGACCACTTTCTTTTTCTTGCATCGGTTTTACTGCCATCCTTGTCAAATTTGTTTAGTTTGTGCAGTACTACTCGATAATACCGTTTGCGATATTTATCATATACAAGATCACTATATTGGGCATTATAATTATATGCATCGATAATGGCAGATAATTCAGTGTATTTGTTTTTGTTAATTGGCTCAATCCCATCGATATATCGGCTTTGACAGTTAATGGTCTTTAATAACGAACCACTGCTGTCATACACATAGAGGTCATGGCAGGAAGGAAAGGAAAACACAAATTCAGCTCTCTCATTTATTACTCTGGAATAGTCATACTGGTGATTGCCAAAAAACTCACCATATTTATATGCCTGAGGCAAATCGCCTATTTGTTTTGCATGGCCAGTATTCAAATCTAAAACAATTTCAGTTGGCACCTGTAGTTCAATAGCATTTCCTGGTTTAAAACGGTACGATGCCTGAAAAATCAATTTGTCAGTATTAAAAACCATTGGGTGTGAATGATTGGCATCAATATAGAAATGCCCGTCAGGCAAAGATTTGACCAGACTGTTAATTGTCCATTTATTGTAAACTACTCCCTGCCAATTCATGAGGAGTATGCACATTTCATAGTGATCAATTATGGAACAAACAAAGATTGAATCCTGATTATGATAGAGATGATCCCTATAACGAAACCCATTATGTGAAGGCATAGTTAAATTGATTTTTTCTTTCCCTGTTTTAAGGTCAAGAGCAATGATCTTATGATCTTTGAAAAATGTCAGGAGCGAGTCTGTTTCAAAATGATAAGCATAGTAATTAACATCCTTCAATGTGTTATAATTTATTTCCAGGCTATTTCTTAAAACGAAATAACTGTCGAAATCATTGTTTTCATGATGGCATCCAAACAATATGATCAGAATAAATATAGCGTTGAGTTTCTTCATTCGTCTGGTTTTTAAAATATGAGGCTGTTTCAAATTTTGATACAGCCTCATATTGACTGGATTTTATAGCAGATGGCTATAGTTAGGTGGACCTCCTGTCTCAATAACATATACCTGTATAATATACAATTTTCTTTCACTTTCCGCATGAAAAACAGGATGCATTTTAACTGATGTTATACCATTTTTTAAGTCGTCCAACATTGCTTGTCCAATAACATCTAAAGGTAATGCAAGTTCAGGCATTAAAATACTAACCTCATCACTGTGGTTAATGAAAAATACTGCCGTGTTACTATCCGTAATATGTTCTTGTAAAAGATTTGCTGCTTGTACATATTTGTTATAACCGGCATCATCCAGTGAAAGAATTTGGATTTCAAATAGGCAATCCCATCCCAAATAATCACAAGATGCATTTGGGCATTCATATGGAGATGTGGGATCCGGCGGGCCGCACTCAAATTCCCGATATGGAGGCAGGGTTTCTTCCTTCTGCACGAACTCTTTATTCGTTTGGTTGTCATTTGGTCCGACAGACTCTTTTTGACAAGAACTCGTTAACGTTAAAATGAAGACTGAAAATGATAGGAGTGATACTGTCCATAAGTATCCTTTAATGATTTTTGATTTTTTCATGTTCTTTTGTATTTAAGGTTAAGAATTTTAAGCAATACTTCTACATTTCATCAAGAAATGAAAGCCGGCCAAACTCTGAGTTTTACTTATCATTCAAATTAGGATTTATTCTTTACTTTTGCCCCTGCCTCCTTTCTTTGTTAATTATTTGCAACATTTTGCGATGTAATTATTCAGTTTTCAATTTAAGGGGGCTTTTCTTTTCCCCCTGTAAAAGCCGGCCCCTTGCAAGCATTGGTGCGAGAAGCGGGCAGTTATGTGAGTAACTTTATTGGTTTTTCGAGTGGCAGGCAGCGCCTGCAATGATCATGCTTATATCTATTAATACGGAAAACCCCCAAAAGGTAACCCTGTTTTTGAAATTTTTTTTTGGGGGGGGGGGGGTAAGTGCCTGTA